>JBBRKU010000524.1:0-2416 GCA_038231735.1 Actinomycetales bacterium
AGTGATTTCGGGACACGGAGATCAGTCTCAACGTGCCGGTGCGAACCCTTTGTCCGCCGTCAACCGGTGTGTGGCTCTTGCCGACGACCGGTACAGCGGGGTCAAATCACTTAATTTCCATGAATCCAACATATCAGGACCGGTTGACCACCCCGCGGGCGCTGCCGGCGGAGGCACTGGTGGACTGAAGGGACGCCGCTTAGGTCTGCCTGGATTCCGTTTCCCACCGCGGCACACTAATCTGGCGAACTATGGGTTCCGATCATTATTTCAGTGCACAGCCGTCCGGACCGGAAAAACGGCGCCCCCTACTGGTGGTCCTTGCAGGCGAAACCCGGAATCTGAAAACGTCGGCCGGCATCTTCAGCCCCGACGGGGTGGACAAGGGCACGGCTGTCCTGCTCGCTGAAGCGCCGGCTCCATCATCCACCGGCAACCTGCTGGACATCGGCTGCGGCTGGGGGCCGATCACTCTGACCCTGGCGCTGCGCTCCCCCGAGGCCGCCGTCTACGCCGTCGATGTCAACGAACGCTGCGTGGCCCTGACGAATGACAACGCCGCGAGCCTGGGGCTGGGGAACGTCCGGGCGAGTCTTCCGGATCAGGTGGACCCGGCGCTGGAATTCAGCACCATCTGGTCCAACCCGCCGATCCGGGTGGGCAAGGACGAGCTGCACGCCCTGCTGCTCCAGTGGCTGCCGCGGTTGGCCCCCGGCGGCGCTGCCTACCTGGTGGTGCAAAAAAACCTGGGCTCTGACTCGCTGCAGCGCTGGCTCGATGCCCAGCTTCAGCACCGCTTCCCGGATGCGGGCTTCGCGGTCAGCCGGGACAGCACCGCGAAGGCTTTCCGGGTGCTGAAGGTAACCCGGGCGGAGTAAGGAGCGCAGTAAACGGGCGCAGTCAAGGGGCACAGTCATAGAGGACGTCAGGCCAGGATTCCGTTGGCGACGATGACCGCCGGCCCGCTCAGTTCCATGTGTTCGGTACCATCCGCGGCATTGAAGAACCGCACGCCCAGCACCCCGCCCGGCACGTTCACGCGCCACGAGTCCGGGGCACTGCTTCCGGCCCAGAACCGGATGGCCGCCGCGGCGGCGCAGGCGCCGGTGCCGCAGGACTGCGTCTCCCCCACGCCGCGCTCATGCACGCGCATGCTGATGACCCCGACACCGTCCGTAACCAGCGGTTCCGCGGGAACGGCGAACTCCACATTCGTCCCGTTCACGGGCACGGGCTCGACGGCGGGCGGTTTCGAGAGGTCCGTGTCGGCAAGTTCGCCGTCGTGCGCCAGCGCGACGACGGTGTGCGGGTTGCCCATGCTGATGGACAGGGCCGGCCGTGCCACGTCCAGACCCGCCGCCGTCACCAGCGAATCCGTGCCCCGCACGTCGGCGGTCTCCGGATAGATAAACGTCCACGGCCCCATGTCCACCGCGTAGCCCTCGGCCGTGCGGAGCACCTTTTTGACGCCGCCCCGGGTCCCAATGGTCAGGGTCGCGCCCGGCGGCAGGCTGATGAGCTCCTGTGCCGCGAGGAAGTGGACAAAGACCCGGACACCGTTTCCGCACATTTCAGAGACGGAGCCGTCCGCATTGTGGTAATCCATGAACCACTCGGCGGCCGGCTCGGATTCGAGCAACGCACGGCCCTCGGGAAGTTCCCTCGACCTCACCGCGCGGATCAGGCCGTCGGCGCCGATGCCCCGGTGGCGGTCGCAGAGGGCGGCCACGGCGCCGGCGGAGATTTCCCGGGACCCGCCGGGATCCGCGACCAGGATGAAATCGTTTCCTGTCCCATGGCCCTTTGAAAATCGCAACCCTCGCAACATGGCAAGTGGTTCGCCGGCCGGGGAGTGCGCGCGGCCGGACATCCGGAGAACTTGGTCGGCGGCTTGGGAATCAGTCGTCATTTTTTAACACTACGCCAGTGGCCGCCTGCACCGCGGCCCGGACCAGGTCCGTCCGCTGGCAGTCCAGCCAGCTGATGCGGGGGTCGGCACGGAACCAGGTCAGTTGCCGGCGGGCGAACTGGCGGGTGGCAACGATGGTCTCCTCGCTGGCCCGCGCAACCGTGGAACCGCCGTCGAACACGCGCAGGAACTGCTGGTAGCCCAGGGCACGTGAGGCGGTTCTGCCCTCCCGCAGCCCGCGCTGCTCCAGTTGCGCCACCTCGGCCACCAGACCGGACTCGACCATCCGGTGGACCCTTTCGGCCAGCCTGCCGTGCAGCACGGCCCGGTCGAGGGTGAGCCCGATCTGCACGGTGGGTTGGAAATACTCGCGCGCCGGCATGAAGGAGCTGAAGGGCCGGCCGGTGACTTCGTGCACCTCCAGCGCACGCACCAGCCGGCGGCCATCGCGGATCCGCCCCGCCGAAACGGGGTCGACGTCCCGCAGCCGCCGCTGGAGCGCCTCAA
>JBBRKU010000525.1:0-2413 GCA_038231735.1 Actinomycetales bacterium
CGGTGGCCCGGGCTGGCGTATCACGATGGACACGTCGGGGCCGATGCTGATAGCCCTGTATCTGCGGGATGTGGCCGGTCTGGAGGGAGCCGGAACACCCGCCCTCTCCGCCGCAGCACCCACCGTCCGGCCGGCCGATCCGCACCAGCTGATCGCCCACGTGGGCGGCATCGAGGCGCTGCGGGCCCAGTGGGAACACTGGTGGGAACTGCTACAGCAGCATCATCCGGAGATGTTGCCCGAGCTTGCCCCGCCGCAGTTCGGCGCCTTTAGCGAGGACAAGGCCCTGCAACGGGTGCTGCAGGCGCACTTCGGCGCCGCACTGACTTGGGCAGGGGAACGGCAGAGCGAATACCTCCGGCTGGCGTCCGAGCGCGAAACGCTCGGTGCCACGCACATCCTCGCCGAGCTGGTGCAGGACCGCGAGATGGAACTGGGCCGCAATGCCCGCGATTTTACGCTGACCATCCTGGAACTGCCGCTCGCCGAGCCGCGCGCGTGGTTCATGGAGCCGAGCCGGCTGATCATGAGCGAGCATCTGCTGGACGACCAGGAAGTCTTCCGCAGCTACGTCCAGCCGGTGGTGGAGCTGCTGGTCTGACGGCCGGCCAAGCCGGGTTGGCCGCGCCGCGGCCTACGGCTGGGCCGGAGGCAGCGCTATCACGACCGTGTCAGCCGGCGCCGTGGCGGTTTGCCATCCCTTGTTGTGGCCGCCCTCATTGTCCGCGCGGACCCAATGCTGGCCGTCGAAGGCGACCTCCGTGATGTTCAGCGGGCCGGCGTTCGCCACAGCCCACTGCGCGTAGCTCCAGCCGGCCGCGCCGGTCGCGGCGATGCTCACGCTGCCGCCCGCCGTCGTCGTCTGCACCGGACCGTAGCCCGTTTCCAGCTTGGCGACGACGGCGCCCGGGTTGCCGGCCGCCGTCGGGGCGTCGAGGGTGCAGCTCAGCGACGCGGGGGAAAGGCCAGTCAGGGCGGAGGCGAAAGCCTTGCCCAGCGGCTCGCGCTGGGCGTAGGCCTGCGGGTAGGCCGAGCGCTGCACCTTCTGGGCCGCGTCGGTGATGGGCAGCACCTCGTAGCCGTTGACCTTGATCAGCACGTCGTAGAACGCGTTCGTGGAATAGACCGGATCCATGATCTGTTGCTCGGTGCCCCAGCCCTGGGACGGACGCTGCTGGAACAGGCCCAAGGAATCCAAGTCACCACTGGTGATATTGCGCAGCTTGGATTCCTGCAGCGCCACGGCCAGCGCAATGGATCCTGCCCGCGCGGGCAGGCCCCGGCGCACGGCAATGGCGGCGATCAGCGCGGCGTTGTCCGCCTGGTCAGGAGCAAGTGTGTACTTGGTGTCGCCAACAGCGGTGGTGCAGCCGATGGACAGCGGAGGCGGACCCGGTTTGAAGAAGTTCACCGCCCAGAGCCCCGCGGCTACCAGCAGGACCACGACGACGGCGATCGAGAGCAGCCAGATCAGCAGGGCCTTGAGCCTGGCGCGCCGTTTCCTGCTCATACCGCGGCGCCCAAGGATCCCGCGCCGCGCCTAGTTGGCATGCAGAGCGGCGTTGAGCTCAACCGACTGGCCCTGGCGGGGCAGCACTTCCACCCCGCCGGAGGTGGAGTTGCGGCGGAACAGCAGGTTGGAGACGCCGGAGAGGTCGCTGGCCTTCACGATCACGGAGGTATCTTCGCCGTCGGCATCCTTGGGCCCGACGACGCGCACCCGGGTTCCGGCCGTGACGTACAGGCCGGCCTCGACGACGGAATCGTCGCCAATGCTGATCCCGACGCCGGAGTTTGCGCCCAGGAGCACGCGCTCGCCCAGACTGATCCTTTCCTTGCCGCCGCCGGAGAGGGTGCCCATGATCGAGGCGCCGCCGCCCACGTCGGTACCGTCGCCGACGACGACGCCGGCGGAGATCCTGCCTTCCACCATGGAGGTGCCCAGGGTGCCGGCGTTGAAGTTAACGAAGCCCTCGTGCATGACCGTGGTGCCCTCGGCCAAGTGTGCGCCCAGCCGGACGCGGTCCGCATCCGCCACCCGCACGCCGGCCGGGACCACATAGTCCACCATCCGCGGGAACTTGTCCACGCCGTACACGGTCACCGCGCCGCGGCGGCGCAGCCGGGCCCGGGTCAGCTCGAAATCCTCGACGGCGGCCGGGCCGAAGTTTGTCCACACGACGTTGGGCAGCTTGGCGAAAATACCGTCCAGGTTGATGCTGTTCGGGGCCACCAGGCGGTGCGAGAGCAGGTGCAGGCGCAGGTACGCATCCGCCGTGTCCGCCGGAGCCGCGTCCAGATCGATCTGCGCGAAGACCACCTTCGTTCCGACGCCGCGGTCCGGGTCGGTGCCGTGCTCGGCCAGCGAAGCCAGCCCGGGGTCCGCCTCCGGGGCCTCACCGAGCGACCCGAC
>JBBRKU010000526.1:0-2411 GCA_038231735.1 Actinomycetales bacterium
AAGGCTGAATTCTGTTCCGGTCTTGCGGCCGGTCCGGCTGGGCGCCGTAACCAAGTTCGGCCATGGCAGCCCACTCGCCTAAACTTAAGCCATGACGCAAACAGTAGGCCTGGTCGGTTGGCGCGGTATGGTCGGTTCCGTTCTGATGCAGCGGATGCAGGACGAGGGCGACTTCACCCGGATCAATCCGGTCTTTTTCTCCACCTCCAATGCCGGCGGCACCGCCCCGGCCCTTGACGGTACGCACGGCGATGCCGGCAAGCTGGAGGACGCCTACGACGTTGAAACCCTGGCCAAGCTGCCCATCATCGTGACGGCCCAGGGCGGGGACTACACCAGCGCCGTCTACCCCAAGCTGCGCGACGCCGGGTGGGGCGGAATCTGGATCGACGCGGCCTCCACGCTGCGCATGCAGGACGATTCCATCATCGTCCTGGACCCGGTCAACCGGAATGTGATCGACGCCGGGCTGGCGTCCGGCGTCAAGGACTTCATCGGCGGCAACTGCACCGTCTCCTGCATGCTGATGGGCCTGGGCGGGCTCTTCCGCAACGGCCTGGTGGAGTGGGGCACCTCGATGACGTACCAGGCTGCCTCCGGCGGCGGGGCACGGCACATGCGCGAACTGCTCAACCAGTTCGGCACCCTGCACGGCGCCGTGGCCTCCCCGCTGCAGGATCCGGCGTCGGCCATCCTGGACATCGACCGCGCCGTCCTGGAGCAGCAACGCAATCCGCAGCTGGACTCATCCCAGTTCGGCGCTCCGCTGGCCGGATCCCTGATTCCCTGGATCGACGCGGATCTGGGCAATGGCCAGTCCAAGGAGGAGTGGAAGAACGGCGCGGAAACCAACAAAATCCTGGGGACCACGGAGTCCAACCGGATTGCCATGGACGGGCTCTGCATCCGGATCGGGGCCATGCGTTCGCACTCGCAGGCACTGACCCTGAAACTGCGCGAAGACCTTCCGGTTGCCGAGATCGAATCCCTGATCGCCGGGGACAACGAGTGGGTCAAGGTCATCCCGAACACCAAGGAAGCCTCCATGCAGGAGCTGACGCCGGTGGCCGCGACCGGCACCCTGGATATCCCGGTGGGCCGCATCCGCAAGCTGGAGATGGGGCCCGAGTACATCAGCGCATTTACCGTCGGCGACCAGCTGCTCTGGGGAGCGGCCGAGCCGCTCCGGCGCATGCTCAACATCGCCATCGGCGCCCTGTAGGCCCCTTTCCTACGGTCGCGACGAGTTTCTACGGCGAATTGGAGCGGCAGTGTGGGCTTGGCGCGACCACAACGACTGGCGCAATCTCATGCGACGCCGGACAGCGGCGAACGGCCCAGCGCGGCCACAACCCTGGTCTGCAACTCGTATGGGCGAACCAGGTCCGGCCACTCGATCCGGATGAACGTCCGGCCCAGCTCCATCAGTTTCTTCTCGCGCCGACGCTCCTGAAAGATCGTTTCCGCCGTTGGTTTGAAGTCGAAATACTTGTACTTGCCGTCGAATTCAAGGATTAGCTTGCGCTCCTTCCAGGCAAAGTCCGCCCGGAACGAGCCCGCGTCTGTGGAGATTGCCAGTTGCGGCTCCGGCTGCGGAATACCCAATCCGCTATGCAGCAGCCGGGTTCTGGATTCACCTGCCGATTCGGAACGGGCGTCCAGAGCGTCGAGGGCTCTCCGGGCGCGTGCCGAACCGCGCTTCACCGGATCCGAATCAAGGGCGCTGCGCAGGCCTTCCATGGTCAGCCCCTTACGAAGGGCATGATCGCCAATGATCACGGCGTTCGGAAGCTCCAGGATGCGCGCGCAGTCCAGCACCGTCCGGGCCAATGAGGTCGTCCTGATCGGGCGGCCGCTCCTAATGCTTAGCAGGACCACATCGGCGGCGTTCAATGCCAGGTGATGCGGTACGACGTCCGGCCCGTGGTTGGACCGGCTGGTACCGAAGGGCAGTGTGACATGGGCCTTGCGGCCTCCTTGCCATACCCAGCAGTCGTGCAGGCGGGCAGCACTGACATGGCTGTAGGTGCTGGCTGCGTTCGTGGTCAGATAATGGGCTTGAACCCTCAACTTGTCCTGCTCCCACGGCTTCATCGGCGTCCAGTCCACCGCTCTGATGTATGCGCCACGGCGAAGACGCAATAGTGAGCCTGTCCGTACGGCAGCCGCCAGGACCCTGTCGTCAAGGCCTGCGGCCCGAAGCTGTTCCGTCGCCGCGACCGGGTTCGTCTCGGGCCAACCGGATCCGATAAGGAGCTTCACATCGTGCGGTGTCAGCGGCCATGAAAAACTGACCATAGATGGCCACGGAAGTGACCATAGGCGGCCATCAAAACTGACTGCTGGTGGCCAATAAATCTGCCCACTTCATTTTCTGTTCCGCCGTTTCCAACACGGCGAAGGCCTCTCCC
>JBBRKU010000527.1:0-2409 GCA_038231735.1 Actinomycetales bacterium
GATTGCCCCGTTGCCATCATCGAGAATGGCTACGGCCCCAATCAGCGCGTGACCATCGGAACGCTGGGCACCATCGCGGACCAGGCGGAGGCCGTCGGCGTCGCCAACCCGGCCGTCGTCGTCGTCGGCGACGTCGTGCGCGTCAGCCCGCTGGCCGCCGTCGCCCTCGATCAAAGGTCCAAAGTTTCCATCGACTGAGTAATTGGTGCTCGATCCAGGTCTGTATCCGGCACCAATTACTCAGTCGATCCACAGATTAAAGGAGCACAGCCGTGTCAAGTGGAATCCAAGTGGGAACAGCAGCGTCTATCGGGACGGCCGAACGTCCGCTGCGCGTGGCCGTGATCGGATCCGGTCCGGCCGGCGTGTATGCCGCGGACATCCTGACCAAGAGCGAGGAGGTCAGGAACGGCGGGCTGAACGTCAGTATTGACCTGTTTGACCGCTATCCGGCGCCGTACGGGCTGATCCGTTACGGCGTGGCGCCGGACCATCCGCGGATCAAGGGCATTGTGAACGCGCTGCACAAGGTGCTGGACCGCGGCGACATCCGGTTCTTCGGCAATGTGGAGTACGGGACGGACCTTTCGCTGGCAGACCTGCGCGAGCACTATGACGCGCTGGTCTTCGCGACCGGTGCCATCAAGGATGCGGACCTGAACATCCCGGGCATCGAACTGGACGGCTCCTTCGGCGGCGCGGACTTTGTCTCCTGGTACGACGGCCATCCGGACGTGGCACGGGACTGGCCGCTGGAGGCGAAGGAGGTCGCGGTCCTGGGGAACGGCAACGTGGCCCTCGACGTGGCGCGCATGCTGTCCAAGCACGCGGATGACCTGCTGGTGACGGAGATCCCGGACAACGTTCACGCCACGCTGAAGTCCTCCCCGGTGACGGACGTGCATGTCTTTGGCCGCCGCGGACCGGCCCAGGTGAAGTTCACGCCGCTGGAACTGCGCGAACTGTCCCATTCCAAAGACGTGGACATCATCCTGTACCCGGAGGACTTTGAATTCGATGCCGCGTCGGACGAGGCGATCCGCACCAACAACCAGACCAAGACCATGGTGGGGACGCTGACCAACTGGCTGGTGGAGCTGGAGGACAGGTCCCTCACGGCCTCGCGCCGGCTGCACCTGCATTTCCTGCACAACCCGGTGGAGATCACGGGCAGTGGAGGGAAGGTCAGCGGCATCAGGTTCGAGCGGACCGAGCTGGACGGCACCGGCAATGCGCGCGGCACCGGCGAATCCGTTGAGTACCCGGTGCAGGCCGTGTACCGGTCCGTGGGGTACTTCGGGTCCTCGCTGCCGGATGTGGAGTTCGACCATCGCCGCGGCGTTGTCCGGAACGACGGCGGACGGGTGCTGGACGCTGCCGGCTCACCTGTGCCGGGGCTGTACGCCACGGGCTGGATCAAGCGCGGACCGGTGGGGCTGATCGGCCACACCAAGGGCGACGCATTGGAAACCATCACCCACCTGCTGGCCGACCGGTCGCAGCTGCCGGCTGCTGGACGCCCTGGAGCCGAGGCCGTCACCGGGTTGCTGGCGGAGCGCGGGGTGGAATACACCACGTGGGAAGGCTGGCTGGAGCTGGACGCCCACGAGCGTTCCCTGGGCCAGGCATTTTTGGCGGACCCGGCCGGGCCCACGGGTGCCCGCGAACGCGTCAAGGTAGTGCCGCGCGAGGAGATGGTTGCGATCTCCCGCTCCGCCGAAGGTGCCCGCGTCTAAACCCCGTCTAAACCCAAAGCCTGACGTGGCCGCATTCACGGGCGGGTTGAGCAGGGACGGCAGCCGCAGCGCGGCCGCACTACCTGATCAAGCGAACCCGGATGGGCAGGTCAAGGCCGGCCCACGCGCGCTCGGCGGTGAGAACTTCGGGGGGCGTGCTGCGGACGGCCAGTGCGAGGCAGCACCGGTCCCCCAGAGACAGGGACCGGCCACCGTTAAGCGAACGCATGGCGCCAGCCAGCACGGCGTCCTCCTCCAGGACCGGCTCAATCCGTACGCCGGCAGCGGTGAGCCGGCCCCGAAGGCGTCTGACGTCCAGGCCGGCGTCAATCATCTTGCCCACAACTTCGGCCAGATTGGCGGCCCCCAGGGACGATGAAGCGATGTGGGCGGCGACGACGTCGGCGCCTGGCTCGTTATGAATGAGGGCGAGAACAGCCGAGGCATCCAGGACTGTCATTCGGCGGCGGCAGCGGCAATACGCCGCTCCGCGAGCAGCTCTTCGACCAGCGAACGCTCCTTCGGGACGCTTGATCCCTTAGCGCGCAGTTCCGCTACCGCGTCCTGTTGTCTCTCGAGGATCAGCCGCTGCCCGGACAGATGCAAGTGCAGGCGGTCTCCGGGAGCAAGCCCGAGGGCGCTGCGAACCTCTGCCGGAATGACCAGCCGACCC
>JBBRKU010000528.1:0-2409 GCA_038231735.1 Actinomycetales bacterium
CATCGAGCTGGCCGAGGATGCGCAGGGTACTGCCCAACTGGATGGACGCCCGTGAGCTGCGCAGCGGGTCCAATCGGCCCGTTGTCAAGGCCACCCGGTAGAACATTTCCGCCTCGGATTCCATCCCCACCCGATCCCGCACGGACGCGCGCTCAAAGGCAGCCGCCGCGTCGTCGTCGGGCCGTTCATCTGCCAGCGAATCGATCGCGCCCACCAAAGCCTCGTCGCACATGGCCTCGGCGTTCTTCCAGACTGCCGCCACGCGGGATTCCCAATTAACTGGCGTCTCTTCCATACGTGCATTCTTTCGGGATCCGTGCAGATCCGAGGATCTAAACGGCCCTGTGGATCGCTTCGCTATTTTGTCGGTGGGCTCTGGGAGAGTGGGGTTATGGACGGATTCGGGGAGCGGGCACGGGGTTGGGACCCTGCGGAGGAGAAGCCGGCGACGGCGGCGGCTGGTTCCTTGCCTGTGCCGGTCCCGGACTTCGTGTTGGCGGCGGCGGTGGCCGCGGTGGTGTTGCCGGCCGTGCCGGTCTTTGATCCCGATGATCCCGCGGCCCGGTTTCCGGGCCGTGGCGCCCGCTCCGCGGATGGGGTGAACCTCGCCGTGCAGTGGGTGCGTGGGATGCAAACCCGTTACGACGCCGCGGTGGCCGCCGTGGTTGAAATCGCCCGGCTGGAGGCCCGCACCGCGGCGATGAAGGCCCGGCTGGTGGCGGATCTTACCGCCGTCAGTGCCCGGATGGGTCAGGAACTCGGCCTGGACACCTGGCAATCCGGGGTGCACGCAAGCTCCACCACGGCCGATCTGGCGGCGGCCCTGAAAGTGTCCGATAACGAAGCGGCGCAGCTGGCGTATGAGGCCACCACCCTGACCGCGACGATGACCTCCACCCTGGACGCCCTGGCGGACGGCACGGTGTCCTGGCGGCACGCCAGGATCATCGTCGACGAGGTTGATTCCCTCGTGGGGACCGGGTCCATCCCGGCCCCGGTCTGCGCGGCCTTCGAGGCTAGGCTGCTCGGGGCGGCCCCGGAGCTGAGCGTGAACCAGTTCCGCTCCCGGGCCCGGCAGTGGCGGGAGAAGGCGCATCCGGAGAGCATCCACCAACGCCATACCAGTGCCTGGGAGCAGCGGAAAATGTATTTTGAGCCCGGGCGCGACGGCATGTCCTGGCTCCAGCTCTACCTGCCCGCCGACACCGGCCAGGGCATCTGGAACCGCGCCACCGACGCCGCCCGCGCCGCCCAGGGTCCCACCGAATCCCGCACCCTGACCCAGCTGCGCCTGGACACCGCGGCCGCCTGGCTGCTCAACGGCACCACCACGGCCGCTGGCACAGCCAAGAATGCCACCGATATGGATGCCACCCGGACGGGCAGGAACGCAGTAGGACAAGCCGGAGCGACGGGCGCTGCAGCCTTCGGCGCTGCCCCGGCCGAAGCCGCCAAAGAGCCGGCGACAGGAAACGATGTTTCCGGCTGGAATGGTGACGGTGGCCACAGTGACGCGGCCGGCGGCCCTGCCTACGCTGCTGGTGGGGCGGGGCAACGGGTCCCGGATTGCACGGTGGACGGGGCCGGCGCGCCGCGGGCCACGGTCCTGGCCACCGTTCCGGTGTTCGCGCTGATGGGGCTGACCGATGAACCGGCCGAACTGGAAGGCTACGGACCGATCCCGCCGCAGATGGCGCGCAAGCTCGCCGCCGAAGCCAACGAATTCATCCGCATCCTGGTCCACCCCCACACCGGGGAACCCCTGGGGATCGGACGCGAGCACTACCGCGTGTCCAAACGGCTACGCCTGTGGCTGCGCAGCAAGGACAAGACCTGCACGTTCACCGGCTGCATGACCGTGACCGCGCACACCCAGCTGGACCATCTGAGAGCCTACGAACACGGCGGCAGCACCGACGAGGCCAATCTGACGGACGAATGTAAACGCCATCACCTGGTCAAACACCTCGGCGACGGCAAGGACCGCCACGGCCACCGCAAACCACTCGAGGACGCCGAATCCGAGACCGGGGTGGGAACCGACCCGCCGCTGTGGGTGCGCGGCTGGACTCCCACCATGACCGACACCGGGCTGCCGTCCTGGACCGCGCCCTCGGGCCGGACCTACCCGCCCGCACCGCGCGACTTCAGCCCGCCCGAGCTCCCCGACGCCTTCACCAGCCATCCCAAAGAGCCGCACGGCGCCAAGGATGCCCAGCCGACCTGGCCCGAAGACACCGACGCCCCGCCATCCTGGCCAACCTTGCCCGAAGACCCCGACGCGCAGCCGCCCTTGCCCGAAGACCCCCAGGCTGGAACCTGGTGGCAGCACCTGAGCCATGACGCGCCACCGGACCCCGTGAACGAGGAATGCCAGGAATACGAGGAATTCGACGGCTACCCCCGCCA
>JBBRKU010000529.1:0-2402 GCA_038231735.1 Actinomycetales bacterium
GCCGCCGCCGGCACACCCGCGGGGTCTCTGCCGACCCAAGGCAGCCCGGCCTCGAACGATGCCTACCGCGCCCAGCCGGTTTCTTTTGTCCGCCGGGGTTCCAGGCTGCAGGGGCGCCGGCAGAAGGCCTGGGAGGAGCACGCCGACAGCTACGTGATAGATGTTCCGCGCCAGGTTGCGGACACCTCGGTGCATCCGGATTTCGCCCTCGACGCGGCGGCTGTCTATGGCCGCACGGCGCCGCTGATCATGGAAATCGGTTCCGGTCTGGGCGAGGCGGTGGTCCATGCCGCGGCGGAAAACCCGGATACCGACTTCCTGGCCGTGGAGGTCTACCGTCCGGGTCTGGCCCAAACGCTGCTCAAGGTGGCCTCACGCGGGCTGACGAATGTCCGGGTCGTGCAGGCGAATGCGCCGGAGGTGCTGGCGACGATGATCCGGCCGCAGTCCCTGGCGGAGGTCTGGGTCTTTTTCCCGGACCCTTGGCACAAGGCCAAGCATGAGAAGCGCCGGCTGGTGACGCCCGCGTTCGCGGAGCAGGTGGCGGCCGCGCTGCAGCCCGGGGGGATCTGGCGGCTGGCGACGGACTGGGAGCACTATGCGCTGCAAATGCGCGAGGTGGGCGAGGGGTCGCCGTCGTTCGCCAATCTCCACCCGTCCGCCGACGGTTGGGCACCCCGCTTTGCCGGCCGCATCCTGACCAGCTTCGAGAACAAGGCACACCAGGCCGGACGGTCCATCCGCGAGTTGGCGTATCGGAAGGTCTGACCATTTTCCGTCCGATGCGGTGAACCGATCGGGCGTTTGCATCGTATCTACCTGCAGCGGGCCAGACCGGCCCCCAGATGCATGAGGAGGCATCGCTATGAAGCGATTTCGCGGATCATTCCTGATCATGGCGGCCGTGGCGGCCGCGGCCTTGGCGGGCTGCGGCTCAACGGCGGGCAATGGGACGTCGTCGGGCGTGTCCAGTCCGACGACGGCGGCCAGCTCGTCGTCGTCGTCCGGTTCCGGGTCCTCGGGCTCCAGCTCCGCCGCCGACCTGACTGCCGCCAAATCGTCCCTGGGGCAGATTATCGTGGACGGCAAAGGCATGACTGTCTATGCCTTCGACAAGGACGTGGCCGATTCCGGCAAGAGCAACTGCACCGGCGGCTGCGCCAGCCTGTGGCCGGCGGTGGTGGCCAAGAGCGGCACGCCATCGGTGTCCGGCGTCACCGGCAAGGTCGGCACCATTACGACGGCGGCCGGCACCAAGCAGCTGACGATCAACGGGTTGCCCGTGTACACCTTTTCCAAGGACGACTCCGCCGGCGATGTCTATGGCCAGGGATTCATGAAGCTGTGGTGGGTGCTCGACCCAGCGGGGGCCAAGGTCAGCACGACGCCGGCACCCTCAGCGCCAGCCAGCAGCGCACCCTCCAGTAGCGCCCCCGCCAACAACGGAAGCGGATACTGAGCCCGGATACGGAACCCCGCTTCGCCTCAGCCGCTGGTGGCACCGGAGCCCGCCACCAGTGGCTGGTGTGTGACCGCCCCGTTGGCGGGCCACTGCTCCTCCACCGGCGCTTTCCCGGCGGCCGCGCCGCACATAGCGGAGCTTGCCCCTGACGGCGGCGGTATCGCGGGATTAGCGTCGAAACATGAAACCGCACACACCTATCTCCGCCGAGGACCGTCCGCGGGAGCGGCTGATGGCGCTTGGACCCCGGAGGCTCCGCAATGAGGAGCTGCTGGCCATCGTCATCGGATCCGGGACCCGCAGCGCCAGCAGCCTGGACCTGGCGCGGACCATACTGAAGAGAACCTCCGGCCCGGCGGGCCTGGCCCAGGCATCACTGGCGGCCCTGCTCGAAACGGAAGGCGTTGGGCCCGCCGTGGCCATGCGCATTGTCGCCGGCTGCGAGCTGAATCGGCGGGCGATGCGGGCCCGGCCGTCGAGTCCGCTGGCCCGGGCGCCGGCAGCCAGCGGGCCCGGTTCGGACAGTCTGCGGGCAGCGGATAAAAGATCTGTCACCGGAGCCGCCTAAGATTGAACAGTTAAGGGTCTGTCCAACAGCGCCCGAAATTCTCTGCAGGAAGTTTCCTTCGTGACGTTTTTCCCCGCCGGTTCGGATGAGCTGGTTACCCGCACACCCAACATCAACGAACGGTCCATCGGCGCCGGTTGTGCCTATGCCGCACAGGGCCGGGTGAAGGACGTCAACTTCGAGGCCGGTACGGGCCTGCTGCACGGCAAGGTGCAGGGATCGGAGAGCTACAGCACCACCGCAAAACTCGTTGAAACCGCCGACGGCGGCTGGTCCTGCATCGTGGGGATCTGCAGCTGCCCGGTGCGGCAGAATTGCAAGCACGTTGCTGCCCTGCTGTTCAGCGCCGAGGCTGATCCGGTGATCGGCTCC
>JBBRKU010000530.1:0-2400 GCA_038231735.1 Actinomycetales bacterium
GATGGCGCCATGGCCCGGCTGCTCGCCTCGGTGGGCAGCGACCAGCTCATGCAGGCGCGGGCGCTGGCGGCAGCGGTCGGCCTGCCGGTGCCGGAGTCCCCGGTTTCGGATCCGACGGCAGCGGCAGGCACCTCGACGACGGCAACCGCCGCGGGGACTGCCGCGACGACGCCAACGGCCGCTGCTGCTGCACCGACGACAAGTGACGCGACGACGCCGTCGGCTGCTTCCTGCTCGGCGCCGCGGCCTGCCGCCCCGGGCCTCACCGCAGACCAGGGGCTCACCGCGGTGGTGTCCGCCGAGCAGAAGGCGGTCTACGCCTACCAGGTCTCGGCCACCCGGCTGACGGATCCCGCGTCCAGCCAGGCGGTGGCCGTCCTGTCCACACATGAGGACAGGCTGGCGGCCCTGCGGGATATGCTCCGCCGGCGGTGCCTGCAGCTGCCCACGCTGGAGCCCGGCTACACACTGGCCGCTGCCTTCACCCAGCAACCCGCCACTGCGCTGGCCGGGCTGGAGGACCAGCTGGGCCTGCTCTACGGCGATCTCATTGCCCTGAGCACCGGGTCCGTCCGCAGCGCGGCCATCGCCGCGCTGGTGCAAACCGCGGAGCACGGATTGCTCTGGGGTCCGTCCGGCCGGCCCCTGCCGGGGCTTGACGTGGCCCTGTCTTCCGGACCACCGGTGGCCGTCCCATCGGGCAGCTCCGGCGGAACCAGCTAGGACATCCTCACCTTGCTGGCGGCGTTCTCCCGCTCATGGTTTGCTGGGAGGATGAGCGAAGCGCAGGAAACAACAACTCATGAGAACGAGCCCCACAGCAATGACATTGCCCAGCGGCTGAACTGGCTGCGCGCCGGAGTGCTTGGGGCCAATGACGGCATCGTCTCCGTCGCCGCCATCGTCGTCGGCGTTGCCGGTGTGACCACCAGTACCGGCCCCATCCTGACTGCGGGTCTGGCCGGGCTGGTTGGTGGCGCCGTCTCCATGGCACTGGGCGAGTACGTCTCGGTCAGCAGCCAGAGCGACAGCCAGCGGGCCCTGATCGAAAAGGAACGCCGCGAGCTCGCCGAACAGCCGGAGGAGGAGTTGGCGGAACTGGCCGCGATGTACCAGGCGAAGGGTCTCAGCGCGCCCACGGCCAAGAAGGTCGCCCTGGAGCTGACCGACCATGATGCACTGGCCGCGCACCTGTCCATTGAGCTGAACATCGACGAGGACGACGTAGTCAGTCCTTGGCATGCGGCCATCGCATCGGCAGTCGCCTTTACCATCGGCGCGATCCTGCCAATGCTGGCCATCCTGTTGCCGCCGGAAGCGTGGCGGGTGCCCGTCACCTTCGTCGCCGTCCTCCTGGCCCTGGCAATCACCGGCTGGCTCGGGGCCTACATTGGCGGAGGATCCCGCGGCCGCGCCGCGCTGCGCGTGGTGATCGGAGGAGCCGTGGCTCTGGCGGCCACCTTCCTCATCGGCCACCTGCTCGGAGCCAGCGGCCTCGTCGGCTGATCCCCGCCGCGGTGGTCGAAGGAGGCCGTCTGCGGCCGAGCCGAGCGCTGGAGGGGCTTCACCCCGTCGTGGAGGACGAAAAAACCACTGTTTCCTATTGGGCGCCGTTATCAACAATGGCCCCGGCTTCCAGAACTGACCACCTTTGGCTGCCCGCGGCCGTTTAAATACGGCGTGTCGTCAGATCTGCCGGCGAGTCGGATTGATAAGTGGTCGGCTTTCGGTGATTAACCTGGCCCGGTGGTCGAAGGAGGCCGTCTGCGGCCGGCAGAGACCCCGCGATGGGACGGGTCTCCACGCTCGCAGACCTCGCTCAACCAACGGCGTAGCGCCGGGCCGGAATGGCCGGACCGCAGTAGGCTATGAGCGTGCAAGCCGTGATCCCGATCCCTGCCGATCTTCAACGGCGCTACCGCAACAGCACGGAGCGCCGCGCATGGCTTGCCAACCTCCCGGACCTGATTGACGCCTCGCTGCAGCAGTGGAACCTCCGCGTCGATCTGGCGCCGGGGCAGGAACCCTGGAACGGATCCGCCGGGATTGTGGTGCCGGTGACGGACGACGACGGCCGGCCGGCCGTGCTGAAAGTCGCGTTCCCATACGATGAGACCCGATTGGAGCCGCTGGCGCTGAGCCTGTGGGACGGTCAGGGCGCAGTGCGGTTGCTGCACAGCAACCGAGAGCGCTGCGCCATGGTGCTGGAGCGTCTTGACGCCGACCGCTGGCTGCAGAGCGTGCCGATGCCGGAGGCGATCAGCGTGTGGGGAGGGCTGGTCCGGCGCCTGTCCATAGTGCCCGATGAGCGGCCGGAATGGGCCGCGCTGCCGCATATCGCCCAGACCGCCGAGCGCTGGAGCGACGAGCTTCCGGCGGATTGGGAGCGCCTTGGCCAGC
>JBBRKU010000531.1:0-2385 GCA_038231735.1 Actinomycetales bacterium
AAAGCCGTGCATGGCGGCCGCGTCAGCTTCCATTTTTTCCTTGCTGCCATGCGCGACGGCGGATCTGCCCTCGGTGTGCACCTGCATCATCAGCTGCTGGGCCTTCGCCTCGGAGTAGCCAAAGTAGCTCTGGAAAACGTAGCTGACGTAGCTCATCAGGTTCACCGGATCATTCCAGATGATCAGGACCCATGGGATGTCCGGGGAGCTGCGCTCACGTGTTCGGGATTCCCGGGCCACATCGGGCGCTGTGCTGACGGTCATGTGTCCATTCTAGTGCGGCCGCATTAGAGTGATTTTCGTGACTACCTCGAGCGGCCAGGACCGCCCCAGAACGTCCCTGTTCACGGACCACTACGAGCTGACCATGCTCCAGGCCGCGCTGCATTCCGGCGCCGCGCACCGCCGCAGCGTCTTCGAGGCCTTTGCCCGCCGGCTGCCGGACGGGCGCCGCTACGGCATTGTGGCCGGGACCGGAAGGCTGCTGGAAGGCATTGAGCAGTTCCGCTTCGGGGGCGAAGAACTGGACTTCCTGCGCGGCAACAGGGTGGTCAATGAGCAGACGCTGGGCTGGCTGGCGGACTTCAAATTCACCGGGAACATCTACGGCTACGCGGAGGGTGAGGCCTACTTCCCCAACTCGCCGATCCTGATCGTGGAATCCAGCTTCGCCGAGGCCTGCATCCTGGAAACCTATGTCCTGTCGGTGCTGAACCACGACAGTGCCATCGCCTCCGCGGCGTCCCGGATGGTGGGCGCCGCCGGCGGCCGTCCGTGCATTGAAATGGGCTCCCGCCGCACCCACGAGGAATCCGCCGTCGCCGCCGCCCGGGCCGCGGTTATCGGCGGTTTCGCCAGCACCTCCAACCTGGAATGCGGACGCCGGTACGGCGTGCGGACCGTGGGCACGGCCGCCCACTCCTTCACGCTGCTGCACGACTCGGAGCACGAGGCCTTTGCCGCCCAACTCGGCTCGCTGGGCAACGACACCACGCTGCTGGTGGACACCTACGACGTCGTCCAGGCCGTGCGGACCGCCGTCGAACTTGCCGGTCCGGAACTCGGCGGGATCCGGCTCGATTCCGGCGATCTGCTGGCGCAGGCGCGTGAGGTGCGTGACCTGCTGGATTCGCTGGGCAACACGCATACCCGGATCACCGTGACCTCCGACCTGGACGAACATGCCATCGCCGCGCTGGCCGCGGCGCCGGTGGATTCCTATGGCGTGGGCACCTCGCTGGTGACCGGGTCCGGCGCGCCCACGGCCAGCATGGTCTACAAACTGGTCGGCCGTGAAAACGAGCAGGGCGAATTCACCTCGGTGGCGAAGACCGCCAAGAACAAGGTCTCCGTCGGCGGGCGCAAATACGCGCTGCGGCGGCGGAACCCGGAGGGTATTGCCACCGCGGAGGTCGTCGGCATCGGGCACCGGCCCCGCGACGACGGCGACGACCGTCCGCTGATGCAGGAGTTCATGTCCGATGGCGTGCTGGTGCCCGGCTGGACCGGCAGCGAGGGCGTCCTGCGCGCGGCGCGCCGACATCGGGAATCCTTCGCCGAGCTCCCCGGCACGGCACACCGGTTGCAGCGCGGCGAACCGGTAATCCCGACAGTATTCGAGGAGAGTCTTGAGGAGGCACAATGGCACGGGCGCTGATAATTGTGGACGTCCAGAACGATTTCTGCGAGGGCGGAGCACTGCCGGTGGAGGGCGGCGCGGTGCTGGCCGCCGCCATCAGCGAGACGGTGGATGCCTCCACCGACTTTGACTATGTGGTGGCCACCCAGGACTGGCACATCGATCCGGGGACGCATTTTTCCCAGACCCCGAACTATGTGGACAGCTGGCCGGTGCACTGCGTGGCCGCCAGCCGCGGCGCGGCCCTGCACCCGGAGCTGGACACCGAGGGGATCGACGCCTACTTCCGTAAAGGCCAGTACGACGACGGGTATTCCGGCTTTGAGGGCGTGCTGGCTCCGGAGGAGGAGGTTCCGCCCGGGGTGCGCAGCCCGGCCGCCGCACCGGCCGACGGTGCCTTGGCCTCCGCACCTGCCGATGCGGCCGATTCCGGACCCGTGGTCTCGCTGGATGACTGGCTCCGCGAGCGGGACGTTGACGAGGTGATCATCGTCGGACTCGCCGCCGATCACTGCGTCCGCGCCACCGCACTGGACGCCGTCCAGGCCGGCTACACCACCACGGTGATCACCGGACTGACCGCCGGGGTCAGCGCGTCCAGCACCGCCGATGCCATCGACGAAATGCTGGAGGCCGGGGTCGAGCTGCTGCCCTAGGCCCCTGCGGCTGCTTGCGGCCGCTTTGGCACGCGCCCGGCACACGGCCACCCGCGCCCGGAACTCGTCTACTTCCGGCCGATGAACCAG
>JBBRKU010000532.1:0-2374 GCA_038231735.1 Actinomycetales bacterium
AACGCCGCGGCCATCGCCACTCCCAGTGCCATCAGGGCCACGCCGTCGACGCGGCTTGCCTCGCGACCCTGGGCCACCCAGCCGGAAGCAATGACCTCAGCCACGGCCTCGGCTTCCTCCGTCCCCAGCCAGGGCTTCATGACATTGATGCGCGGCAGGCTGCCGGTTTCCCCTGCCGCGGGGGCGCCCGCCCTGGCCTGCGCCGCCGCGAGCCGGATCGCCGCCGCCCTCACTGCCGCCGTCGTCTGGTCCACCGCTATCTGCACGTCCAGCGCCGGGGCTCCCGCCGTGGTGTCTCCCGCCGTGGTGATGCTCACAGCGCACCTCCGCTGACGGCACCGACGCTGCGGGAGGCCGCAATCTCCTCGCGCAGCGGCCGCCACCAGACGACCAGCTCACGCAGACCGTCCTCCAGGGCGGTGCCGGCCTCGAATCCCAGGTCGCGGCGGGCCGCGGAGACGTCCGCCAGCCGTCGGGCGACGCCGTTGACGGCACGCTCGGGGCCGTGTTCCACGGCAAGGTCCGAGTCCATGGCCCGCAGCAGGGCCTGGGCCAGTTCCAGCAGGCTGGTTTCGGTCCCGCTGGCAATGTTGTAGACGCCGTGGTTCACGTTGCTGCCCGCGGCCAGCACGTTGGCGCCCGCGATGTCCGCGGTGTAGACGAAGTCCATGGTCTGGCGCCCGTCGCCGAAAATGAGCGGCGGCTGGCCGTCGACAATACGTTCCATCCAGCGCACCAGTACCTCGGTGTAAAGCCCGTGGACATCCATCCGCGGTCCGTAGACGTTGAAGTAGCGCAGCAGCACGTAGTCCAGGCCGGACATGGCGCGGAAGCTGCGGGCCATCCCCTCGTTGAAGGATTTGGCCGCCCCGTAGAAGGTGTCATTGTTGTGGTGGTGGTGGCGTTCCGTGGTCGGAAATGCCTCCGCCATGCCGTAGACGGACGCGCTGGAGGCGGCTATCACCTTGTCGACTTTGTGGGCGACAGCGGCCTCGAGGACGTTGAACGTCCCGTCCACCAGGACCTCCAAGGCAAGCCGGGGTTCTTCCGCGCACTGGGTGATCCGGATGGCGGCCTGGTGGAAGACCAGGTCCTTGCCGCGGGTCACGTCATGGACCAGGTCGCGGTCCCGGAGATCGCCCTCGATGAGCTGCACCCGGCCGCCGGCCAGTGCGTCATCAAGGTTTGCACGCCGTCCGCGGACAAGATTGTCCAGCACATCGATGTTGGCAACTCCGGCTTCCAGCAGCTGGTCCACCAGGGTGGACCCGATGGTACCGGCGCCGCCGGTGACCAGCACATCAGCGCCCTGCAGCGTGCTCATCGTGCTCCCTCCAGCTGGACCTCGTTGCCCGCGACGGCGGCGGCCCTGCCGTCATCGCTGAGGCTGCGGCTGACCGCTTCCAGCACCGAGAGCACCCGGAGGCCGGAAGCTCCGCTGGTGCGCGCGGGGCGTCCCTCGCGGATGCAGCTGGCCAGTTCCGCCACCACCTGTCCCAGCGCCTCGCGTTCCGGTAGCGCCGGCGACCAGGTGTCCCCCAGCCGGTAGGAGATCGCGGAGGCCTTCCGGTCCGCGGCCGTCCGTGACTGACGGTCCAGGCTGACGCCACGGTCGTAGATGTTCAGCCGCTGCTGCGGGTTCAGATCGTCCCAGACCAGGGTCCGCTTGGAGCCGCCAATCACCATCTGGCGGATCTTGGTGGGGCTGAGCCAGTTCACATGCACGTGGGCCATCGCGTCATTGGACAGGCTGAAGGTCAGGTGCCCGACGCAGTCGCGGCCGGTACCCAGCGGGTCCGCGCCGTGGGCCGAGACCTCGGCCGGCTGCAGTCCATCCGGGAGCACGAAGTCCAGGATGGACAGATCGTGCGGGGCCAGGTCCCAGAAGACGTCCACGTCCGGCTGGACCAGGCCCAGGTTGATCCGGACGGAATCGATGAAGAGAATCTCCCCCAGGGAGCCGTCGTCGATCAGTTCCTTCATCTTCAGCACGGCCGGGGTGTAGCAGTAGGTGTGGTCGGCCATCAGGATCAGGCCCCGGGCCTCCGCCTCCGACACCATCTCCAGCCCCTTATCCCGGCTGTCGGCAAGCGGCTTTTCCACCAGCACGTGCTTGCCCGCCCGCAGCGCCGTCATGACCACGCCATAGTGGGTGCGCGCCGGCGTCGCAATGGCCACCGCGTCCACATCCATGGTGTCCAGCAGTTCATCGAGGGTCTCGACGACGGCAACGTCACCTACCGAGGCCGCGAGGCGCCGGGCCCGGTCCAGGTCCAGGTCGCAAATGGCCACCAGCTCCCAGTCCGGACTGGCCTTGAGGTTGCGGGCCAGGTTGGCAGACACGGCACATTGCCCTCTCTAAAGCCCGAAGCGG
>JBBRKU010000533.1:0-2369 GCA_038231735.1 Actinomycetales bacterium
GGCATCGGGGGAGGAGCTGTTCCTCATTCCGCGCGGGAATGACGACGGCGAGCTGGCGCAGGCTGCCGCTCATGGCGTCGCCGCCGCTGATGGCTCGTCCCGGGACGCCGCGTTAGCGACGGGCGTCGTACCTGCTTTAACTGCGGGCGTCGTCGCCGCGGGCGCCAGCGCGAAGGTCTCCAGAATAAAATCATGCTCGGTGTAGACGCCGGTGCAGGTGAAGTCGCCGGCGTTCCGCAGCAGGTTGTGAACCCCGTCGCCGTCGAGCGGCCAGCCCTCGATCGGATGCCGCCAGTGGCAGGTGATCAACACGCCGTCGGGCGTCAGCGAGCCGGCCATCAGGCCAATGGTCTCCCGCAACGCCGCCGGTTCCAGATAGTAACCAACCTCGGAAAGCACGATCAGGTCAAACGTCCCCTCCGGCCATTGCTGCGGGACGGCCAGCTGCCGTATTTCGACGCCCGGCAGACCCGCCGTCCGTTCGGTCGCGGTCTTAACCGCCTCCGCGCTGAAGTCCAGGCCCAGCAGCGTGGCGCAGCGGCTGGCCAGGTCGCGGGTGAGGACCCCCGTGGAGCAGCCGAGTTCCAGGCCCGAGGAAAAGTGCGCCCGCGGCAGGACGGCCAGGGTCAGTTGCCGTTTGCGCGCTTCATACCAGGAATCGGCGGCGGACCAAGGCTCGGCGGATCCCTGATGGATCGCATCGAATTGGTGGCGGGCCCATTCCGTCCGCCGATCGCCGTCGGGTCCCATGGTCCCCGCGGCGTCAATGAATATTTCGAACGGCCGGCTGAAGTGGGACAGCACGGCCGCCGACAGCAGCGTTTCATCCCCGGGCAGCGGCGACAGCGCCGCTATCTGGCTGTGGTGGCAGGCCAGCGCCGTGTTCTTCCCGGCCAGCTCGACGGCGGAGAGCTGGCGGCGGCGCATGGCTGCCCACGGAACGGCCGGGTCTTCGGGGGTGGCCCAGTGCCACAACCAGACGGGGTACTCCAGGAACCGGTTTCCACGCTCATCGGCCGCGGACGCGGCCGCCCGGCCGGCCGCGGCATGGTCGGTGTGACCGTCGCCGCGCCAGGGTGCGACCACCAGCGTCCGGCCGTGTTCGGGGGAGCACTGGGCCAGGACGGCCTGCCGCAGCACGGCCTCGCCGCCGGCGACCTCTCCGTCGCGCAGGCCGACGTATTCCAGCCGGGCCGCCGGAGCCAGGACGTCCAGGGCGTGCTCCAGCTCGCTGCGGCGGAGCACCGCCAGCCGCTCTGCCGTGTGGGTACGTGAGCCTGGGTGGGAGGCCTCGCCCCAGGTGGCCAGCACCAGGCGGATGTCCGTGCCGTGCAGCGCCGCGGCCTGCAGCAGTCCTGCCGCCGCCAACGTCTCATCGTCCGGGTGCGCGGAGACCAGCACCAGCCGCTCAATGGCGGCCAGGTCAAGGTTCACGGCGGGGACGGACTGCAGTCGCGGCGAGATGTCCCAGAGCTGCTCGGCGGTCCCGCCGTTCAGATGGCTGAACGTCACCATGGCGGCGCCGGTTCTTCGAGCAGCGCGCGGCCCAGGGCTGCCGTGGACCGCTCCGCATGGTCCTGGCGCAGATATAGGGCCAGGTCCGCGGTGCGGGCGGCGTAGTCGGGTTCAAACGCCAGCGGCCCCGGCCCCATGGCATGTCCGGCGATGGAGAGGATCGCCTCTGCGGAAGCGACGGCGGCGGCCCTGGCCCGGCCCGCGGCCAGCACCGGGTTCACTGCGGGACTGGCCTCATCGGCCTGCCGAGCCGCGAGAGCCAGCGCGTTCCTGGCCGAACCCAGCCAGCCATCGATCAGGCCCAGCTGCAGGTAGGCAATCTGGTCCGGCTCGCGTTCCGTGCAGTGCGCATAGACCCGGCGCGCCACCGCCGTCGCCGCACCAAACCAGATGGCTGCCACCCCGGCACCGCCCCAGGCGAATCCGGGGCGGGAAAAATACCAGCCGGTGCCGCCCACGGGAACCGCGGAAACGTGCGCAAACGAGACGGAACCGCTGGTGACGGCCGCCAGCCCACGGGCCGTCCAGCCGCCGTCGTCCGTCCTGACCCCTGGCCCGCGGAGGCCGACGGCAAACGCCTGCCGCCCACCGTCCGTGCGCGCCGTGACAATGGCGTGCGAGAGTTTGCCGGCCAGTGAGCACCAGGGTTTGGTGCCGCTCAGGACCCAGCCGCCGCCGGACCGCCGGGCCTCGACGTGCACGTCCTTCGCCTCCGCGGCAAAGACTCCCCAGCTGCCCGAACCGTCAACGGCATGGTTGCCGTCCAGCCCGGAAAGGTCCGTCTGCGGCGCCTGGCTCAGGATGGCCCGCGCATCCAGATGCGGCTCGATCACCCGGGCCGTGGAAAGGTTGAC
>JBBRKU010000534.1:0-2368 GCA_038231735.1 Actinomycetales bacterium
ATGTGCAGGTCGGTACCGCATATGGTGGTGGTGTCAACGCGGACAATGGCGTCCGTGGGGTGCAGGATCTGCGGGTCCGGGACGTCCGTCCACGACTTCTGTCCGGGGCCGCCATAAACGAGTGCCTTCACAATGTCTCCTTCTTGGATCGCTTGCCGGACAGGCCGGTTTGATGATGGGGCGGGATGGTGCGGGCACTATTCGAACGATGCACGGCGGGCATCCGAGGCGGGGGCGGCCCAGATATCCGGCTTGGCGACCTTGAAGCGGCGCCCGGTCAAATTGATCAGGTAGATGCGGACAAAGTGCTCTTTGGATCCCTGCTGCCAGGGGAAAAGGGGCAGGGACCCGGCGTCAGCGAGCGCCTGCGGTTGCTGGATGCTTTCCGCGCGGCCGCGCAGGACGACGCTCCAGGCCTGCTCCGTCGCGGCGTCGTACCCGTCAACTTCCAAGGCAACAGGTGTGTTGGCCAAGGCTCCGGCCATTTTTGTGCCCGCGGCGGTGCGGAAAACGACGGTGCCGTGATCCACCACGTAGTTCAGCGGAAAAATGTCCGGGTGGTCTTCGATGACGACGGCGAGCCGGCCCACCACAGTTGAGCGCATCAGCTCCCAGCAGGCGTCGGTGGAGAGATTTTCGACCGGCTGGGGTTCGTTGCTCGTCATGTCCTATACGCTAGCTGCCTCCCCGATGGGCGGTTAGGGGCTAAAGACCTTGCCTGGGCCGGGCGGCCGTGCCGTGGGGCACGGAATGTGAGCCGACCGGGACCTTTGGCCCTACGCCCGCGCCCGCCTCGCTCCTACGCTCAAGGCATAGCCAGCCCGCCTGCGGGAAGCACGGGCAGTACGGGCCACCGACGCCGGACAGCGAGGACACGACATGATTTCACCGCACGAACAAGGCCGAATTGACGGGACCCTCCATACGCATAAGGACCTGAGCGAGGAGCAGAGCTGGGAGCTGCTCGAGTCGAGGAACACCGGCCGGCTTGGATATGAACAGCAGGGCAGGATTCTGATCTTTCCCGTCAACTACCTGGTCCACGACCGTTCCATCTACTTCCGGACTGCCTCGGATGGCGCCATTGGCGCCGCCACGCCGTGCCCGAGCGTGTCCTTTGAAATCGACATGGCAAACCCGGAACGCAGCGGCGGCTGGGCCGTGCTGGCCAGCGGGCCGGCCACGCACGTGAAGGATCCGGAACTGCTGACGTTCCTCTGGGGACGGATCATGCCAGAACCCTGGGGAGCGGGCCTGCGCGACCTGTTTGTCCGCATTGAACCGACCATCATCACCGGCCGCAGCGTCTACCTCAGCTAGCAGCCCCGACCCGGACGGTTCAGACCATGGATGAAGTCCCAACAGGTGAACGTCGCATCGTCGTCGGCGTGGACGGATCGCCCGCCTCGATCCTGGCGCTGCGCTGGGCTGGGCGCCTTGTGCCGGCGCTGGGCACCTCCATTACCGCCGTGACGGCGTGGCAGATGCAGATCGCGTTCGGCACCTTTGTGCCGCTCGATTGGCAGCCCGAGGTATGGGCCGAGCAGACTGTTGCCGAGGCTGTGACCAAAGCCTTCGGAGGGGACCCTCCGTGTCCCGTGAAGACCATCACGCGCCAGGGCCAGCCCGCCCGGGTGCTGATCGATGAAAGTGATAGCGCCGACGTCGTCGTGGTTGGCAGCCGGGGCTACGGCGGGTTTGCCGGGCTTCTGCTCGGGTCCGTGAGCTCTGCCGTTGCCGAGCACGCCCACTGCGCGGTGCTGATTGCCCGCGGCTGATTGCCTGCGACGGGAAGGAACCCGGCTGACCGCGTGTCAGCCGGACTCCAGAGGATGTGGCCTCAGCGGCGGCCAGTGGCGAAGGCGGGTTTCAGGAGCCAGCTGAGCCTGCGCAGCAGGCGTTTCCACCGGGGGCCACCGGGTCGCCGAAGACATCCGCCACCTCGCGGGCGGGACCTGGTACACGCCACGGGGATTCAAACTCATAATCGGTGCCCTTGGACACGGACCCACTCCCATCTGCCGCTACTGACACGAGCGTAGCGCTCTGCGCGCAGGCCAGCTAGGGCCTCTGACCGCTGTCCCGGCTTGCCGCCGGGCCCGCGCCTGGCGGAACCGCCGTCGTCGCCGTAGTCGCCGTCGTCGTCGCGAATCAGAGTCTTTGGACCCTTATTTTCCGTTTGTCGAAGCCCGACTATTGAAGTATGAAAGACAATGCCGCAGACCATGAACTAGTGCCCAAACCGGAAGTTCTGGACGTCCATGCATGCTGGGCGCTCCTCGGGCAAGCCGCGGTGGGGAGGCTCGGCGTCATAAGCAATGGCCATCCGGACATCTTTCCCGTGAACTACAAGGTCGAGGACGAGACG
>JBBRKU010000535.1:0-2356 GCA_038231735.1 Actinomycetales bacterium
ATCTTTCTTACGTCCAAACACCCCACAAGAATACCCCGGCGGTACAGCAGCCCCTGACCGGTCTCTCATGACGGCAGCGGCGGGCACCGCCATCGTCGCTTGCCCCGCAGACTTGGCCGCCCAAGGGGCCGAAGGTAGGGTGGCGGACATGACTGCTGATCCCAAAAACACCCTCCCGGAGACGCCGGTGGCCATCGATGCGGACGCGCTGCGCCGCAGCGTCGCCCAGGACTTCCCTGCCACGGTGGAAGCGCTGGTCCGGCTCGTGGCCATTCCGGGCATCGCCTGGGATGCCTTTGACCCTGAGAACCTGGAGCGCAGCGCCGAAGCTGTGGCCGAACTGATCCGCGACGCGGGCCTGGAGGATGTTCGGATCCTGCGGGTGAACAAGGAGGACGGCACCCCCGGTGGCCCCGCCGTCGTCGCCCGCAAGGCCGCAGCGCCGGGCAAGCCGACCATCCTGCTGTACGCCCACCATGATGTGCAGCCTCCGGGGGATGAGGCGGTTTGGGACTCGCAGCCCTTTGTCGCCACCGAGCGGGGCGGCCGTCTCTACGGCCGCGGCGCAGCGGACGACAAGGCCGGGATCATGGCCCATCTGGGGGCGCTGCGCGCCGTGGACGCCGTCCTGGGGGACAGCTTCGGCCTGGGCGTCACACTGTTCATTGAGGGTGAGGAGGAGGCCGGATCGCCCACCTTCCGCGCCTTCCTGGAAACCCATCAGGAGCTGTTGAGGGCCGACGTCATCGTCGTCGCTGATTCCAGCAACTGGAAGGTGGGCGTGCCGGCGCTGACCACAAGCCTGCGCGGCCTGGTGGATGGCACCATCGAGGTCCGGGTGCTGGAGCACGCGGTGCACTCCGGAATGTTCGGCGGTCCCGTGCTGGACGCGCCGACGCTGCTGGCCCGCCTGATCGCCACCCTGCACGACGACGACGGCAATGTCGCCATCGAGGGCCTGGTGGCGCAGGACAACACGGAGGTGGACTACCCGGAGCCGGACTTCCGGGCCGATGCTTCCGTTCTGGATAGTGTCCGGCTTGCCGGGTCCGGATCCCTCTCCTCCCGGCTGTGGACCAAGCCCGCGCTCTCCATCATTGGTATGGACATCCCGTCGGTGGCGCTGAGCTCCAACACCCTGCTGCCGTCCGCCCGCGCGAAGTTCAGCCTGCGGCTGGCTCCGGGACAGGATCCGCAGGAAGCCATGGACGCCGTCCGGCGGCACCTGGCCCGGCACGCCCCAACGGTCGCCTTCGGTGCGAGCGTCACGTTCACGCCGGGGGAGCAGGGCCAGGCGTTCGCAACCGATACCTCCGCGCCCGCGGCACAATCGGCGCTCTGGGCGCTGGGGACCTCCTGGGGCGTTCAGCCGGTGGAGAGCGGCATGGGCGGCTCCATCCCCTTCGTTGCGGACCTGACCGAACTGTTCCCGCAGGCGCAGATCCTGATCACCGGAGTGGAGGACCCGGACTCCCGGGCCCACAGCGCCAATGAGTCCCTGCACCTGGGCGATTTCGAGCACACCATCCTGGCCGAGGCCCTTCTGCTGGCGAAAATGGACGCGCACGGACTCTGAAGCCGGGAACAGATTAGGCTTTCGGCTGGTTGGAAGGGTTACGGCGACATGAGCGTCGGACGTAGCATGTAAATACACCCACGTTAGGAATGGCGATGAGCACCACTACCCACGAAGAGACACCCACCCCCACCGAGCCGCAGGAACACGGCATCAAGCTCTCCGACGTCGCAGCGGGCAAGGTCCGCAGTCTGCTGGAGCAGGAGGGCCGAACCGACCTTCGCCTGCGTGTGGCCGTGCAGCCCGGCGGCTGCTCCGGCCTGATCTACCAGCTGTACTTTGACGAGCGGATGCTCGACGGTGATGCGGTGCGCGACTTCGACGGCGTCGAGGTCGTCGTGGACAAGATGAGCGTTCCCTACCTGGACGGCGCCAGCATCGACTTCGAAGACACCATTTCGAAGCAGGGCTTCACCATTGACAATCCGAACGCCGGCGGCTCCTGTGCCTGTGGCGACTCGTTCCACTAAGAAGAACTACTAAGCTGTAAAGCGCGACGACGGCACTTCACGAAACGCGGCCGACGCACGGAGCGTTTTGTGCGGTTTTTGTGTGCACGGGCGGTAAGCTCTACATCGAGTAGTAAAACTAAATTCGCACCTGCGGCCGGAGCGCCGCCTGGAGCAACAAGAGGAAGGGCCGTCTGTGAGTTCGCAGGACCGAACCGGCAGCCGACGTGCAAAGTTCATTCCGATTACCGGACTGGCCATTGCGGGCGCGTTAGCTTTGACTGGATGTTCGCCAGAAGTTCAACGGGGCTGGTTGCCGTCGTCACCGGAC
>JBBRKU010000536.1:0-2345 GCA_038231735.1 Actinomycetales bacterium
CCTTTTCATCAGCTCCAGGGCCGCGACGGCAGCGCCCAAGTCCGTGACGGCAACGGCGTCCGCGGCGGAACCCAGGGCAGCGGCAATGGCCGTCTCGTAGCCGGCCTGGACGGTCATCAGTTCCGAGACCGCGCTGAGCACGCCGTCCTGGCCCGAGGCGAGCAACTGCGCAGAGCCGTCCTTGCGGCGCAGGCCGACCTCCAGGGCATCGCGGCGCGCCGTGAGAGAATCCCGTTCCCGTTCGCTGGCGCGCTTCCGATCCGTCAGTTCGGCAACTTCCGCCAGCACGGCTCCGAGCGTTTCGTTGGCGTCTTCGTAGTCCGCGTCGAGGCTTTCCTCGCCCTCCTCGACGCCGGCCACCTGCGATTCCAGGGCCGCGAACTCCTGCTGGGCGGACCTCCGTCGTAGCTCCCCGGCCGTCACCGACTCGCGGAGCCGGCCAAGCTCCGCCTCGGCCGATTCGACCCGCGAGCGCGCCGCGCCGACCTGCCCGGCCAGCCGGGCCAGACCCTCGCGCCGGTCCGCCGCGGCCCGCAGGATCATAGCCAGGCGCTTGTCCTCCTCCGATGCCGCCCGTTCGGCCTCCGTTTTGGCCGCAAGGGCCGCTTCCAGCGCACCGCGCCGGTCCAGAATATGGCGTTCCAGTTCCGACGGCTCGCCGCGCACCCGTGCCGCCTGTGCCTCAAGCCGCTCCGGGTCCCGCCCCGCATCCGGCGCCGCGTCCGCCGTGCCGAGCAGCCGCCGTCGTTCGGCCGCAAGGTTGCCCAGCGAGCGCAGCCGCTCCCGGGTGGAGGAGAGCTGGTACCAGGTGTCGCGGGCCGTGTTAAGGGCGGGAGTGGCCGCGGCGGCGAGCTGCTCCAGCTCGGCCTGCCGGTGCCGGCCCTCTTCCAGCGCCTTCTCCACCTCCGCGCGGCGGGCCTTAAGCGCGGTTTCATCGGCAACCTCCTGCTCCAGGTTGTTCCTGAGCTCGACCAGGTCATCGGCGAGCAGCCGGGCGCGCGCGTCCCGGACCTCGAACTGGACGGTCTGGGCGCGCCTGGCCACCTCCGCCTGCCGGCCCAGCGGCGTAAGCTGGCGGCGGATTTCCCCGGTCAGGTCCGTCAGCCGAGTCAGGTTCGCCTGCATGGCCTCCAGCTTGCGCAACGTTTTTTCCTTGCGCCGGCGGTGCTTGAGGATGCCGGCGGCCTCCTCGATGAAGCCGCGCCGGTCCTCCGGGGTGGCATGCAGGATCTTGTCCAGCTGGCCCTGTCCCACGATCACGTGCATTTCCCGGCCCAGACCGGAATCGGAGAGCAGCTCCTGGATGTCCAGCAGCCGGCAGGAGGCACCGTTGATGGCGTATTCCGAGCCGCCGGTGCGGAAGAGCGTGCGGGAAATGGTGACTTCGCTGTAGTCGATCGGCAGGGCGCCGTCGGCATTATCGATCGTCAGGGACACATGCGCGCGCCCCAGCGGCGGCCGGCCGGACGTGCCGGCAAAAATGACGTCTTCCATCTTGCCGCCGCGCAACGTTTTGGCGCCCTGCTCGCCCATCACCCAGGCCAGGGCGTCCACCACATTCGACTTGCCCGAGCCATTGGGGCCCACCACCGCGGTGACGCCCGGTTCGAAGTCGAACGTCGTGGCTGACGCGAATGACTTGAACCCCCTCACGGTCAGACTCTTCAGGTGCAAGGTGTTTCTGGTCTCCTGGATCGGTTGGGCGGCTGGGTGGTATCCCCTAAATCTACTGCGCCCGGACGAAATCTACTGCGCGCGGACGCCAATCCGGCGGATATAGGATGGAATCCCGCAGGAAGCATTCCAACGAGCGCATATGCGCCGAAGCCCACCGGGAATGCATAGTTAACACTTATACCCATGAGTAGACTCCTTGGCGGGGCTGAGCGCCGGGGTAAAACCGCCGGACGGACAGGGGCTTGACTTTGATTGGCAACGCGACATTTCGGCACAGCAATACCTCTTTGCTGGCAGTCAGCAGCGTCGAGGCGCCGGTCATCGTCCGCTCCGAGGACTTTGACAGCCACCTCGCATTCACCCTGCGCCGGCTCCGCTTCCCGAACCGGCTGCTGGAGCGCGTGGCCGGAGTCAGCCAGCGCCGCTGGTGGGCGCAGGGCACCTCGTTCGACGACGCCGCCGTCGAGGCAGGCGCGAAGGCGCTGGCGGAATCCGGAATCGAGCCCTCCGCCGTCGGACTGCTCATTAACACCTCGGTGACCCGCCGCAATCTGGAACCGTCCGTCGCGGTAAAGGTCCATCACGAACTGGGGCTGCCGTCGTCGGCCATGAATTTTGACCTCGCGAACGCCTGCCTGGGCTTTGTCAACGGCATGACGCTGGCCGCC
>JBBRKU010000537.1:0-2341 GCA_038231735.1 Actinomycetales bacterium
TAGCGGCCCGCACCGGGCGGGCATAGCACTGCCGGAACGCCAAGCGGCATCCCGGCAGGCTAAGGAGTTAGTTGTCTTCGGTCTTCTCTTCGGAGAGGACAGCTGCCGCTTCCTTGGCCGGCGCGTCCGCAATCTGCGTCTCGGCAGCCTCGTGGCCAACCAGCAGCTCGCGCTCCCACTCGGCCAGCGGCTCGGCCGGAGCTTCGGTGCTGCCCGTCGCCTTCGTGTTGCGGGCGATCAGGCCCTCGGCGACGGCATCGGCAATGACGCGCGTCAGCAGATTCACGGAGCGGATGGCGTCGTCGTTACCTGGAATCGGGAAGTCGACCTCGTCGGGATCGCAGTTGGTGTCCAGGATGGCAACCACCGGGATGTTCAGCTTCTTGGCCTCGTCAATGGCGAGGTGTTCCTTCTTGGTGTCGACAATCCAGACCACGGACGGAGCCTTGGTCAGGTTGCGGATGCCGCCCAGGTTGCTTTCCAGCTTGGTCAGCTCGCGGCGCAGGAGCAGCAGCTCCTTCTTGGTGTGGCCGGAGGAGGCAACGTCGTCGAAGTCGATCTCTTCGAGTTCCTTCATGCGCTGGATCCGCTTCGCGACGGTCTGGAAGTTGGTGAGCATACCGCCCAACCAGCGCTGGTTCACGTACGGCTGGCCCACGCGGGTGGCCTGCTCGGCGATGGCTTCCTGCGCCTGCTTCTTGGTACCAACGAAGAGCACGGTGCCGCCGTGTGCAACGGTGGCCTTCACGAACTCGTACGCGCGGTCGATGTAAGACAGCGACTGCTGCAGGTCGAGGAGGTAGATGCCGTTGCGCTCGGTGAAGATGAAACGCTTCATCTTCGGGTTCCAACGGCGGGTCTGGTGTCCAAAGTGGACGCCGCTGTCAAGCAGCTGGCGCATGGTTACGACGGGCATGCCGGCGCTCCTTCTATTCTTAACGGTTGTTAGCCTTTTAGTCCGCCAGATGTTTCTGCCGGATTTTGCTCCTGGCGCCCCTTGTCCCTCTCACCTGCGGATCCGCCGTTTTCACGGTGTTTCCAACAGACCGAAAGAGGCACAATCCGTAGCCGGCCACTCGCGGCCTTTCGGCCCAAAGTTGCTCTCTGGGCTGTGACCAAGGTGAATCGCCGGCGCCGGTCTGGGCACGCGTAGTCAGTCTGCACACAGCAAACTGCTCCTTCAATGCTACTACATCGGGGCCCCTGCCCCCGCCGCTCCGCCGGGACGTGGGAGGGAGACCCGGCGCGCCGGTCGGGCTTTTGGTCTGGCCTGTTCGGTCTGGGGATAGTCCTGCACAGACCGGGCTGCGGTTCCGCCTCCGCACAAAGGCCCCGCAGCCGCTTCCGTCCCTTCCTCCGCGGCAGCATCCTGAAGGCATGGAGATACGACGACGGCGGCACCTGCGGGTGCCGCGACGATTCCTGGCCCTGATGCCGGTTCTGCTGCGCCTCTTGGCTTTCACGCCGGCGGGGTTGCCCTCCGCAGCCGGTTTCCCGTCCGGGGCAGGCGCGAAAGCGGGTTGGAGCTGGCCGCTGGTCCCGCGGCCGGCCGTTGTGCGCGTTTTCGCTCTCCCGGCCCACCCATGGCTGAGCGGACACCGCGGAGTGGACCTCGCTGCGCGGGCCGGAGACCAGGTGCACTCCCCCGCCGCCGGAACCGTGTCCTTCGTCGGTTGGGTGGTCGACCGGCCGGTACTGACCATCCTGCATGCCGATGGGATCAGCAGCAGCTTTGAGCCGGTAGACAGCCCACTCCTCGTCGGCAGCGCCGTTGCGACCGGGGACGTCGTTGGCACCATTGTCCCCAACGGGCACTGCCCGCCGGACAATTGCCTGCACTGGGGCGTGCGCATCGGCCAGGACTACGTTGATCCGCTGCAGTTCATCCTAAACCGGCGACCATCGGTCCTGCTGCCGCTGGACGGGTCCGCCCCCGCGCAAAAATGACCGCGGCCCCTCTCAATGACAACGGAATTTCCTTGTCGGTCAGAGGGGTCGCAGTCATTTTCCGGATCCCGGTCAGAATGCGGGACCCTGGTCATTTCCCCGGGTCAGACGATGGCGGAGATGCCCGTGATCGCCCGGCCGGTGACCAGGGAGTTGATTTCGTAGGTGCCCTCATAGGAATAGATGGCTTCCGCGTCGGAGAAGATCTTGGCCATCTCGTAGTCCGTGACGATGCCGTTGCCGCCGAGGATACTGCGGCCCAGGGCCACGCTTTCACGCATCCGGGCGGTGGTGAACGCCTTGGCCAGCGCGGACTGCTCGTCCTTGGCAACTCCGGCATCCTCAAGCTGGGCCAGCCGGATCATCATGCCCATGGAGCTGACGCAGTTGCCCA
>JBBRKU010000538.1:0-2314 GCA_038231735.1 Actinomycetales bacterium
GAAGTAATCCGTGCCGCCGTCGGCCGTGAAAAGGATCTCGGTGATGCCGCGCTCCTGCAGGGCCTGCCGGTTCCATCGCAGGTAGTCCCGGTCGTCGCCATAGCTGCCGTATTCGTTCTCCACCTGCACGGCAACGATGGGACCGCCGTTGCACGCCTGCAGCGGCGCCAGCTGGGGCAGGAGCTGATCAAACCACATCCCCACCACCGAGGTGAAGGCGGGGTCCGAGCTGCGCAGCCCGATGCCGGGGATGGCCGTAACCCAGGACGGGAACCCGCCGTTGTCCCATTCGGCACAGATGTACGGCCCCGGACGCACGATCACATCCAGGCCGGCCCGCTCGGCCAGCCGGATGAAATGTGCCACGTCACGCCAGCCGGAAAAGTCCGGAGCCTCGTCGGGCCTGGGCTGGTGGAAGTTCCAGGCGATATAGGTGTCAAGGGTGTTGGCGCCCATCGCCGCCAGACGGGCTATCCGGTCCTCCCACTGCGCCGGATGGACCCGGAAGTAGTGGATGGCCCCCGCCAGGATCCGGTGCTCCCTGCCATTGCGGAACAGCTTGCCCTCGCGGAGGATGAGTGCTGGTTCGGGGGCGGCGGCAAGGGCTGTCCCCGGAACGCCCGGCCGGAGGTCAGTGTGCGTCATGGTTACAGGGCCGTCATACGTGCGGGCTGGCCGGCGTTGAAGTACTCCAGCACTTCGGGAGCCAGCTCCGGCACCGGGCGCGCGGAGCCGTCGGTCCGCAGTGAATGGGTGGCGAGCACGCCGGCCGCGACGGCCTGGCGGGCCGCGACCGGGCTCGTCTGGGTCAGCCCGCCGTTGCGGGCGAAGGCCAGGAACTCGGCGATCAGCTTCGGATCCGCCCCGCCGTGTCCGCCGTCGCCGTCGAGGATCTCAACCTTCGCATCCGGCTCGCTGAAGCCGTCCTGGGTCCGGGTGGTCCAGACATGGATCCAGCCACCCGGACCGTCGCCGAAATTCTCAATCCGACCTCTGGAGCCGATCACCGTGTAGTTCCGCCAGTAATCGGGGGTGAAATGGCATTGCTGGTAGGACGCCAGCACGCCATTATCGAGGACCATCTGCATCATTGAGATGTCCTCGACATCGATGACGGGATTCAGGTCCGTCTGCGCGGTGGGCGGCCAGTTGTCCAGGCTGAACCAGTCCCCCATCCGCCGGTCAGAGTTGTCCCGTCGGCTGGCCACGTCGCCGTAGACCGCCAGGTCCCCCACCGCGGACACCCGCATGGTGTAGCCGTTGGCCAGCCAGTGGATCACATCGATGTCATGGGCGCCCTTCTGCAGCAGCAGTCCCGTGGTGTTGGCCCGCTCGGCGTGCCAGTCCTTGAAGTAGTAGTCCCCTCCGTTGCCCACGAAATGCCGGCACCAGATGGCCTTGACCTCTCCGATGGTGCCGTCGAGGATGAGCTGGCGCATCTGCACGACGACGGGCATGTGCCGCATGTTGTGCCCGATGTAGAGCCTGGTTCCGGTCTCATAGGCCGTCTGCAGGACCAGGTCCGCGGCCTCCAGAGTGACATCGAGGGGCTTTTCGCAGAAGGTCGGGATACCGGCCCTGAGCGTCTGCACCGCGATCTTGGCGTGCTGATTATCCGGGGTCAGGACCAGGACCGCGTCCAGCCCGGCAGCCAGCAGAACCTGTAGGTCGGAGGTGACCTTCGCCGTCGGAATCTTCGCCGCCGCGTCGGCACGGCCGCGCTCACTGGTGTCGCAGACAACGGTGACCTCGGAGCCCTGACCGGGCCTGTGCACGTGCTTCCACAAACCGGCACGCAGCCCGAAGCCTACGATGCCGACCTTCAAATCATCGGTGTCCATTGTCGTTTTTTTTCCTCCTGCTAGCCCAACCAGATCAAAATTTTTCTGCTGAGACGGCGACGACGCCGGATAGGCTCCGGTCGGGCGCGGATTCGCGGGCGAACAGCTGCCATGGGAAGTCCTTTACGGCTGGCTCCTGCCCTCCGCCGGTCGCCCGGTCCAGCAGCAGCCCCGCCACCGTGTCGAAGAAGCCGGCCGGGCCGACCGAACTGAGCGAGGGCGTCATCTGCTCTCCCTCCACCGTGTTGCCCACACCGATGATGTCGACATCGCGGCCCACCGTCAGCCCCATCCGCTGCGCCGCGTTGATGGCACTCATCGCGGCAAAATCCGTGGTGGCATAGATCGCGGTGGGCCGCTCCGGGCCGGAGAGCATCCGCATGGCGGCGGCATAGGCACTCGCCGGGCTGCCGTCGTAGGTCTCCACGTAGTCCTCCCGCAGCGCAAGCCCGGCACCGGCAAGCGCCTCGACA
>JBBRKU010000539.1:0-2306 GCA_038231735.1 Actinomycetales bacterium
CCGCCACCGTGCTGACGCCGAATGGTGCGGACGTCTTAACGACCGATGGCCCGTTCGCCGAGGGCAAAGAGCATCTGGGCGGCCTCACGATCATCAAGGCGCCGGACCTTGACGCGGCGCTCGGGTGGGGCCGCAGACTCGCGGAGGCAACAACCCTGCCGATCGAGGTCCGGCCGTTTCAAGGGGAGCTCGCGGGCTGACAATCAGCGTGGCTGATCTTCTTCGAGCCGGGGACATCGAGCGGGTTTTCCGCGAAGAGCACGGACGGACCGTGGCAGTCCTGGTCCGCATTTTCGGCGACATCAGCATCGCCGAGGACGCGGTCCAGGACGCCTTCACCGCGGCCGTTGAGCGCTGGCCGTCCGAAGGCCTGCCGGCCAGCCCGGTCGGCTGGATCATCACCACCGCCCGCAACCGTGCGATCGACCGGCTCCGCCGTGACGGGACACGTGCGGCGAGGCACGCCCAGGCGGCCCTTCTGAATGAAGCCGGGGAACCGAAGGAGGTGGGACCGTTGCGGGATGACCGTCTCCGCCTGATCTTCACCTGCTGCCATCCGGCGCTCTCGCCCGCGGCGCAGCTCGCGCTGACGCTCCGGCTGCTGTGCGGGCTGACCACGGCGGAAATAGGCCATGGCTTCCTGGTTCCGGAACCGACCATGGCACAGCGCCTGGTGCGGGCCAAGGCCAAGATCCGGGATGCTGGCATTCCCTACCGGGTTCCCGACGACGCCGACGTCCCGGAGCGCCTCCGGTCCGTGCTGGCCGTCATCTACCTGATGTTCAACGAGGGTTACACCGCTTCGTCGGGGGCAGTCCTGGTCCGTGCTGATCTCTGCGCCGAAGCCATCCGTCTGGGCAGGCTGTTGGCCACCCTGATGCCTGACGAACCGGAGGTCCGGGGACTGCTTGCGCTCATGCTGCTGATCCACTCCCGCAGGGCGGCCCGGGCGTCGTCGGACGGGGAGCTGATTCTGCTCGCCGAGCAAAAACGGGAGCTCTGGGACCGTTCGCTGATCGCCGAGGGGCGGGAGCTGGTCCGGGAGAGCCTGCGTCGCAATCAGCCCGGCCGCTACCAGATACAGGCCGCGATCAATGCCGTCCACACCGACGCGACGGATGCGGCGTCCACGGACTGGCGGCAGATCCTCAAACTCTATGACCAGCTCCTGGCAATCGCGCCGGGTCCCGTCGTCGCCCTCAACCGTGCCGTGGCGGTGGCTGAGGTGGAGGGCCCGACGGCGGCGCTCGCCCTGCTGGACGGTCTGAACCTGGGCGGCTTCCATCTCTTCCATGCCATCCGGGCCGATCTTCTCCGGCGTCTGGGGCTAAACTCCGAGGCCGCGGCCGCCTACAATGACGCCATCGAGCGGGCGGAAAACGACGCCGAGCGGACCTTTCTGGTTCGGATGCGCGGAACGCTTAGCTGAGAGTTTCGGCAAACTCATTGTCTCAGGGCGCCGAAGGGCCATACATTGAACGTGGTCGAGGAGAAAGCCGGGACAGATGAGACGAAGCAGCGCCGGAGGCCCGTCCTTGCAGATGAGGCAGCGCCGTGCAACCTGGCTGGCCATGGTGATCGTGACGCTGACGGCGCTCACCGGATGCCAGCCGACGCCCCCACCCGGCGGATCCGCAACGACCGGCGCGAGTTCAATCCCTGAAACATCCAGCTCGGGGACTCCCACTGAATCTGCCGGCACGGAGTCCTTCAGTCCCTCATCCTCCGCGGGGTCCTCCGCGGGCGCCGCAACGGACCCCGTGGCGTCGGGCAAGGTGGGGCACGTTTTTGTGATCAATCTTGAAAACAAGGGTTATGAGAGGGTCTGGGGTTCGGGGTCGGTTGCTCCGTACCTGTCGCAGACGCTGCGTGGCCAGGGCGTGCTGTTGACCCAGTATTACGCCATCGGGCACCTGTCGCTGCCCAACTATCTGGCGCAGATCTCGGGGCAGGGGCCCAACGCCGCGACCCGCCAGGACTGTGGGACCTATGAGGCGCTGAATTCGACCCGGATGGCCGCGCAGGGCCAGATCCAGGGCAATGGCTGTGTCTATCCGGCCTCGGTTCCCACCCTCGCCGGCCAGCTGAGCTCGGCGGGCAAAACGTGGAAGGGCTACATGGAGGACATGAATTCCTCCTGCCGCCACCCGCAACTGGGTGCCCGCGACGGCAGCCAGGGCGCGAAGGTGGGGGACCAGTACGCCACCCGGCACAACCCGTTCGTCTACTTCCGGAGTATTACCTCTTCCCCGGAATGCCAGAGCAATGTGGTTGACTTCAGCAACCTGGCGTCCGATCTGGGCTCG
>JBBRKU010000540.1:0-2306 GCA_038231735.1 Actinomycetales bacterium
CTGCGAATACCCATACTTCTTTCCCGCGTCCGTAGTGTCCACGTAACGGCGCCAAGCCAGGAGCAACGTGAAATGCCGGTTCTGCTTCATCGACGCCAACACGCGCGAAAGATCGGGCTGGTCATACTCGTCCGACACTTTCCGGCGCCCGTCGGGGAACCACACCATCAGCTCCGCATCACTCACCCCGGCGACTGACGTGAGACCACGCTCCTGGACCTCCTGCCGAACCCGGGCCACATCACGATGCGAACACCCCGCGATCTCTACGACTTCACGGTAACTGCGCCCCTCCAGCAACAGCCCCATGATTTTTCGATAGTCCGCCATGAACCCTGCCCTCCAACAATGAAACGACAACACCTCATGTGTTGTCATCTCATAGCAGAGCAGCACACCGACCCGAGCGCTACCGGGTTCCCGGAATCGTGCTACCAACTCGCCGGACTACCGCTACCAATAAGCGCTACTCGCCAGCCAGAGCCGGTACGCGGCGGGAACAGGCGGATGCGGATGTGGCGGCGCTGCGGATCCATGAGCTTCCGGTCGCCCGCGGATGCACCTATGTCCTGGGCGCGGAGGACTTCCGCTGGGCGCTGCAGCTGGGCCGCGACGCCGCGGAGGCCACGGTTAAGGTGCTGGAGAGGCTCGGCGTGAGCAGGGCGGAAATCAGCTCGCTGGAACAACAGGTCCTGGACGTGCTGCGGGGTTCACAGCCGCTGGACCCGAAGGAGCTCAAGGACAAGCTGGGTGAGGCTGTCCGCAGCCTGGGTGAGGAGGGGAAGAAGAAGGGTGCATCCACCACCCTTCCGACGGCGCTCGGCCTGTTGCAGGCGGACGGCCGCATCCGGCGCGTGCCCTTCAACGGGAGACTGGACCAGCAGCGGTACGACTACACGGACTGGAGTCTGGAGCCGAGCGCGCTGTCGCACGAGGAGACCCGCGCGCAGCTGATGCGGCGATACCTGGGCTGGACCGGCGGGGCCACGCTGAAACAGACCCAGTGGTTCACCGGCTTCACCGTCGCCCAGACCAAAGCAGCGCTGGGTGCCGCATCCGCCGTCGAGCTTCCCACCCCCGACGCAGGAACGCTCTGGCTGCTGCCGGAGGACCGGGATGCGCTCGCGGACTTCCAGATCCCTATGGAAGAGCAGATCCAGCTGCTCGCCGGAACGGACTCCCTGGTGCTGCAGCGCAGGAATTCGGCGGACCTTCTGGCCGAGGAGGACAACGGCAAGAAGGTGCTGGATTCCACACTCGCGCTGCAGGCGGACCTGCCGGACCATCCGATCCTGGACCGCGGCAGGATCATTGGCCTGTGGCAGTACGATTCCGGCAGGGAGCGCGTTGCGCACTGGCTTTTCGGCGCCGCTACCGCCGCGGTGAAGCAGCGCATCGTTGAGGTAGGGGAGTTCATCCGCGAGGACCTGGGCGATTTCCGCTCCTTCAGCCTGGACTCGCCGCAAAGCCGGCAGCGTCGCATCGACGCGCTGGACCGGGCGCAGTCGAACGGAACAAACTGACCGGATCCGTCCGGTATAGGTCCGCTCCTGCCCTCGCAGGGCGCCCCGGACGTCCATAGCGTGGAGGGTATGAAAGCACTTCTTGTCAGTGACGTTCAGGAATCCTTCCGCCAGCGGGAAACCTGGGCGCTGAATTCAAACCCCGATGTCGTCGCGCAAGTGGGCCGGATGGTGGACCACGCGCGCGGCGCCGGGGACGCCGTCTTCACCAAGACTGCGCACAATGCCGGGCTGCAGCAGTATCTGGTGGAACGCGGCATCACGGAGCTGGCGGTCTGCGGCATCCGCACCGAACAGCGTGCGGAAACCACCACGGGTGTCGCCAGCGACCTCGGATACCGCGTGGACTTTGGGGTGGATGCAACGGCCACCATGCCCATCGAGCGCTGGGATGCACCGGCCGGCCGCTTCGCCGCCATCCGGACGGTGGACGAGCTAACGGAACAAACTGACCGGATATGACCGCCATCGTTATCCCCATCATGGCCGGCGTGCACCTGCTGGACGTTGCCGGCCCGGCCCAGGTGTTCGGCGACGCCGCCCAGCGGGGCGGGAAATTCACTGTGCACTTCGTTGCTGACGCAGCCACCCCGCTGGTCTCCGCACAAGGACTGCCGCTGGCGCCGTCGTGTATCTGGCCCGCGCTGGAACGGGGGGGGACATCGTGCTGGTTCCCGGCGGCCGCGCCCCCACGGTGGACGCGGCCGTGGGTTTTGACGACGCGCGGATGCTTCGGCGTCTGCGCTCCGCGAGCGGGAGGTGGAAGCTGTCGGGCCTTGGTCC
>JBBRKU010000541.1:0-2306 GCA_038231735.1 Actinomycetales bacterium
CAAACCGGTACCGCGCTTGGTTGGACGAACAAGCAAAAATCAGCGCTTGACAACAATAGGAGCATCATGAGTCGTTTCGCGGCGCCGTGAAGTTGGTTGACGTTCGCGTCCGCATCAGTTGCTTTCGAGGGCGCCATCTATTGGTTTGAAGGATGCGACCGGCGGTCCGGTTCCGACGGCGGGGATTCCGCGGTGTGTGAAGACTGGCTGCTTGATCCGGCCCGTCCAGCACCTCCGTGACGTCATTTGCCACCGGTAAACTGACTGGCAAAGTGTTGAGCGAGTCAAGACCGCGGCGCTGGAGGTCAAGGACTCTCAAGCCGCACAATCAGCCGCTGTGATTGATGAGAGGTACATTCCATGGCTCAAAACGGCGGGTGCGAGATGGAGCCTCGATGGGCGCGTGCTTGTTCCCTCCGGCTCGTCTGCATCCTGTCGGGTGGCAGTAATTGAGCCTGCTGGAAACTGTCGCTAAACCCCGCCGCAACGTGGAGTCCCTGCTCCTTGTTTTGGCGTTGGGCGTCGGTATCGGGGCCAACGCCATGACCAGTCTGGACACCAGCAAGACACTTGCCTCGGACTTCCGGTTTCAGGCGGCCATGCTGGCAGTGCTGGCCTTGGGCTTCCATGTCGTTTAGCGGTTGCGGGCCAGATTTGCGGATCCGGTGATCCATCCTGTTGCTGTCGCCCTCAACGGCCTCGGTATCGCCATGATCCGCCGGCTGGATATGGCCACCGGTACTGATGCCGGGCCCAACCAGCTGAAGTGGACGTCTGTGGCGGTTGTCGCCGCCATTGCCGTGCTGTGGCTGTTGGGGGATCACCGGATATTGCGCCGGTTCACCTACATTTCCCTCATTGCCAGCGCCGTCCTGCTGATACTGCCCCTCATCCCAAGTGTCTCGGCCGGCGACATCAACGGCGCCAGCGTATGGATACGCCTGGGATCCCTGCAGTTTCAACCCGGGGAAATAGCAAAGATTACGCTGGCCATCTTCTTCGCCGGATACCTGTCCTCAAACCGGGACCTGATCCTGTTGGCCGGCAGGAAAGTCGGGCAACTGCAGCTTCCCAGGCTCAGGGACCTCGGGCCGATGATAACCGCGTGGGCTGCAAGCGTCGGAGTGCTCATCTTTCAGCACGACCTTGGCATGTCCATTTTGTTCTTTGGGCTGTTCATGGTGATGATCTACGTCCCCACCAGCCGCATCAGCTGACTCGTCATCGGCCTGATCCTCATGGCGGGCGGCGGATACGCCACAGCCAAAATTTTTCCCCACGTCAGTCTGCGCACTGACGCCTGGATCAACGCCTTCGACCCGGTAATGTTCGGCCGGTTCCCCGGAGGCAGCGCCCAGATCGTCCAGGGCCTGTTCGGGATGGCCAACGGCGGGCTGCTGGGCACCGGGCTGGGACTGGGCCGGCCGGATATGGTTCCCTTCGCCAACAGCGACATGATCGTCGCCTCCTTCGGTGAAGAACTTGGCCTGGCAGGCCTGTTCGCCATCGTTGTGCTCTATGCGGTGCTGTTTACCCGCGGTTTCAGAGCCGCGCTGGGCATCCGCGATTCGTCCGGAAAACTGCTGGCCTGCGGCCTTTGATTCGCCCTCGCGCTGCAGTGCTTCATCATCATGGGCGGAGTTACCCGGCTCATCCCGCTGACCGGACTCACCACACCGTTCCTCGCCGCCGGCGGGATCCTCCCTGCTGGCGAACTGGATCATCGTTGCCCTCCTCCTGCGAGTCAGCGATGCGGCACGCAGGCCCAACCCGGCGGGGCCCCATTCTGAATAGGCAACCAGTAGCTGATTTCCACCCTCCAGAATGCCCATGGCTTTGCGGACGGAACCCACCTGGCGCGGCCTTCGATCAGGGCGGAGACGAAACACAGCGACGGAGCTCAGCTAACTACGAATGACACCTGGCATCAACAAAACTACGAAAATTACGCCGCCGGTCACCGGCAACAGACGGCCCGGCCCAGGCTTCAATGGGAGCCCGATGATCATCGGCATCATCGGACTGGCGTCAGAAACGAGCACCGGTTTCCGGGCAACGCGAGTGCACCCCAGAGTCTGGTCTTCCCGTGACAGATTCTGATCGGTCGACCTCGGGCTGCTTCCCGGCAGATCCCGCCTCCGGCACGCGTTCGAGTGGACTATTTGACGCAGGGGATGCCGCCGCCCTGCAGGGAGCCGGTCCAGTCGTTGTAGGTGTTGGCCGGCGGGCTGGTTTGACCGTTGGATGGCGCGTCTGTGGGGGCGTTTCCGGTGCCGGTTGGAGGGGCCGCCGGTGGCTGGGCAGCG
>JBBRKU010000542.1:0-2298 GCA_038231735.1 Actinomycetales bacterium
CGGCGTAGGTTGCCTCCGATTCATACGATGCCATGGGTTCCAAGTCCGGGTGATTCTCCTTCGCCCACGGATCGAGTCCGGAGTCCGGGATTTAGCCGCAGTCTCTTCCAACCGTCGAAGTCACCCGAACTCTTCCGGCAACACCGTTTCCGTCCGTAACGCGTTTTGGCGCGAAGCTAGTCATGGTTCAACAGTAGTGCCGGCCTGCCAATCAAGGTAGCAATGAGTTTCCTACTGGAGGTAGCATTGATGGATGAAGCTGAGTGTGAGTCTGTCCGAAGCTGACGTGGCGTTGCTCGATGAGCATGCGCGATCGGCTGGACTTCGCTCCAGATCTGCCGCGCTTCATGTGGCCATTGGCTTGCTCCGTCGACGCGGGCTCGAGCGGGACTACGCTGACGCCTGGTCGGAATGGGAGTCGTCGGACTCCGGGCAGCTATGGGAAAGCACCGCGGGGGACGGGTTGACCTCGTGAAGCGGGGCGAAATCAGGATGGTCGATTTTGAGCCGGTACGCGGGAGCGAAGCGAACAAGCGGCGCCCGGCGATCATTGTGAGCAACGACAGCGCCAATGCCGTTGCCGAACGACTCGGCCGCGGGACAGTGACGGTGGTTCCGGTGATGAGCAGCACCGGCCGGGTGTTTCCTTTCCAGGTTCTGCTCGCCGCGGAACTGCCGGGCCTGAGGGTCGAATCAAAGGCCCAGGCAGAACAAATCAGGACCGTTTCAGTCGACCGGCTCGGTCCGGCGATGGGAGAAGTCCCCCGTGATGTCATGGATGGGGTCGACGCGGCCCTTCGTCTGCACCTCAGCCTTTAAGGAACCTGCCTGGCTCAACGACGCAACCCAGGCGCCCGCCGTCGTCGGGATCGCGGGAACCGGTCCTACTCCGCGGCGAGGACGATGGCGGCCTCCGGGGTGGCGACGCGGAAGCTGAAGGACTGCTCCAGGTACAGGTGGACGGAGTCGGCGTCGTGGTGGTGGTAGCCCAGGGACAGGTCCTGCCCGGATTCGAAGAGGAAGTCGCCCCCGCGCAGGCTGACGACGACGGCGCCGCGGACGCCGGGTGCCCAGACGATGGGGCCGTCGGCCAGGATCTTGCGGACGTGGTCAAAGAGAGGGTAGCCGCCGTGCTCGGTGGTTTCCATCACCGCTGTGTAGTCGTCCGGACCCAGCGCCAGGCCGTAGGGTCCGCTGATGCCGCTTTGGCGCAGCGTGGCGACGGCCTTGGCCACCCTTTTCGGGTAGTCGTTGAAGTCCTTGACGCGGGGGACCGGCGGGTGCGGGGAGGATTCCACTATCCCCCTTACACCTGCGGCCTTCCATCCGTGGAACACGGCCATGTTCTCCGCGGTGGCGATCTCCAGGGCGGCGACGTCAAGGCTGTCGAGGTCCACGTCCGCGGCGCCCCGGTCATTGTTGGCCAGCTCCGCGCGGTCGATGCTGAAGGAGGCGCGGACCTCGGCCAGCGGCAGCACCCGGCGCCGAACCGCACGCACGCCGCCCACCGGAGATTCGGCAATCGGTTCCGTCCGGCCCAGGTTCGTAGCCGAATAGGTCCAGCCGTGCGGGCCGGAAAAGTCGATCAGTCTCCGCGCCCCGAGCGCGACGGTGAGGCGCTGTTTGGCTTCTCCGTCCAGCAGCTCCCAGCCGGAGTCGGAGATGGGTGCGTGGCGCCGCAGCAGATGGTCCATGCTCATAGTCCTCCACCTCTCAAATTTCCGATTCCTAATGACGAGTCGGGCGCGGAGCCCGGTGGCTCCGGTGCAGCTCCGCCCCCGGCGGCCGACTCGGCGGCCTCGCCGTTGGTGACAATGTCCCCGTCCTGGAAGAGGATGCCGCGGGCGGTCTCACGCCACAGCGGCGTGGCACGCAACAGGAACTCCAGGTCCATGCAGAAGTGTTTGAACTCCTCGCCTAGGGCGTCATTCATGATGGCCCGGGAATCGGCATCCGGTTCAACGGAGATCCGCTGCCGGTACCAGCCGATCGCCTCCGCCTCTTCCGTCAGGTTCGCGCACATCCGGGCGAAGGTCCTGGTTTCGGCGGACAGTTCGGCGGCCGGCTCGTGGTACTGGTCAAAACCCATCGGTTCTCCTTTATTGGACGAACGATTAGATAAACCACAATACGCGCGGGCCATATTCGCGCAATCCTGACTCAAATCGCGAGGGACCGCCGTCGAGCATCTGACAGGGCCGCCGTCGTCGTGGAAGACTTCAGGGATGACGCCCGTGAGCAAGAAGCGCAAGCCCGGTAAGCCCGCCGACCGAAAGCCGGCAGCCCGGAAGCCGGCCA
>JBBRKU010000543.1:0-2296 GCA_038231735.1 Actinomycetales bacterium
GGGACGCGTCCGTCGTCGGGAGCGGGCGCCCGGGCTCAAGGGACCGAAACGGATTGTGCCGATTTCCGGCTTTCGAGGCGGAGCTCCAGATCATTCATGACCAACCCGGCCAGGTCCTGCAGGGTGGCCGTGTCAGCCGGGGACATTGTTCGGGGGGCGACGTCGAGTATGCACAGGGTTCCCAGGTTGTACCCCTCGCGGGTACTCAGCGGGGCCCCGGCGTAGAACCCGAGGCCGAAATCCCCGGCGACGAGGGGATTGGAGAGTGCCCGTGGGTCTTCGGGTGCGTTCTCCACGACCCAGACCTCGCCCTGCAGGATGGCTGAAGCACACAGGCCCGGGTCCCGGTCGATTTGCTCTACCGTGGTCCCGTGGTGGGACTTGAACCAGATGCGGTCATGGTCGACGATACTCACGATTGCTATCGGGACGTTGAAAAGCCTGGCTGCCAGGGCGGTGATTCTGTCGAAGGCGCCGTCGGGCGGGGTATCCAGGATTCGGTATTCATACACCGCGGCCATGCGTGCGGGTTCATCGTCGGGAATGATGGAGGGGTCCACTTTGTGTCTGCCCCGGCTTACGGTGGCTTGGTCGTACAGCGCCATGGACACTTCGCGTGCGGCGGGCCGGTCCCGCGGGTCGGCAGCTGTCATGGCAGCCAGAAGTGTCTTCCAGTCCTGATCCATTTCCTCAGGGATAGGAGGACCTTGGATGAGCCGGGCAACGGCGCTCTGCAGCGGATCCCCGGGATAGGCGGGCTTTCCGGTAAGGCTCTCTAGCAATACCAGGCCGAGCGAGTAGACATCGCTGGCCGGAGTAACCGGTTCGGCGCGGGCCTGTTCCGGGCTAAGGTAGGCCGCGGTCCCCAAAAAGCCGCCGTCGGCGTCTTCCGGTCTTTCTGAAATGAGGGCGATACCGAAATCGGTCAGTTTCGCGCGCATCCTCGCGGCATCCTGGTGGTAGTCGAAGACCATGACGTTGCCCGGTTTGACGTCCCGGTGGATTACACCGTTGCTCTGGATATAAGCCAAGGCGTCCGCAAGATCATGCCCGATCTGTGCCGTGTGGCGCTGGCTAAGGGGCCCCTGGGTCAGATGCTGCTTTAAATCCGGCCCTCCGATCAGCTCCATCACCAGATAGACCCGCGACTCACCGGGTCCGCCACGGTCCACTCCGGCATCCAGGAGAGTGACCAGGCCGTGATGGTGCATGCCGGCAAGGATCTTCACTTCATCGTCATCCACGCCCGCCACCCTCCCGTTACGGGCTGGTCTCGTGATGATCTTGACCGCTACATCTCGCCCAAGGAACTCGTCCGTGGCCCGATACACCGTGGCCATCGCCCCGGACCCGATGCGCTCCAGCACACGGTATCTGCCGCCAAGAAAGGCATCCGTGCCGCCACCGGCCTGTGTATTCATTCAGCAACCTTACTTTCCTTGGCCACGGGAGACGGAATCCTGGGTCGGCCATTCCCGGCAATCCCCGTTCCGATGGTAGTCCCCGCTCCGGGACGCGGCCGTCGGGCACTGAAGCGTCGGGGACGAAAGAGCAGTATCGGTCGCGGCAGCACTTTTGGCCTCATGCCGGGGTATGGGAAAGAGGGGAGAGGCGCACCGTTGTGCGCCCCTCCCCTCTTATAGGAAATTGTCCGTATTTACTTGAACGCGTCCTTGACGTGTTCACCGGCCTGCTTCAGGTCAGCCTTGCCCTGATCGGCCTTTCCTTCGGCCTTCAGGCTGTTATCGTCAGTCGCTTCTCCAGCGCCCTCTTTGGCCTTACCACTCAGCTTCTCGCCGGTGTTCTTGATCTTATCGCCCAAACCCATGGTGTCCTCCTCGATAGGCTTGCCGCTGGGATCCCAGCGGCCGAACACCCAATACTAAGCACACTGACCATGTGTCCCGCAACTGTGATGCGCCCACGAAAGCCTTCCCGCGGGGTGGGAGGCGCTGAGATCCGGAGGGCTGGCCAGAAGCATCTGAACGAGTCCGACCGCGAAGGGGGTGATGACCTTGTTAGCCTTTCTGTTCCGGTGTTGATGATGTGGCCTCGGAATGTCAGCCGGTCCACGCTGGCCGCGGCCAGGCGGGGATCGGCGTAGTCTGGCCCCACTCAACTGGAGTTCCCATTGGAGGCGCAGGCGATGGATGCCCTTTCTTCCCTGGCAGTGATGATCTGGAAAAGCAGCTCCGCGCCGTGGGAATCGAGTTTGACGCATTCGGGTACCTGCCCATCGATACCCAAGGGGCCAGACTGCTGTTCCAAGTCATCGCCTACGGCTACGAGAAACGCA
>JBBRKU010000544.1:0-2295 GCA_038231735.1 Actinomycetales bacterium
AAAGGAGATCCACGGCGTCATGAATGGCAGCCCGACCGTGAGCACCGGGTAGATCAGCGAAACGATCCCCCAGAAAACCAGCTGCACGTAGACGGGTGTCCCGCGGAAGATCCACAGGTACAGCCAGGCGACGCTCTTCACCACCGGGTTGGGTGAGAGCCGCATGATGGCCAGCAGCAGGCCCAGCGCAATGGCGAAGACCATCGAATAGACCGTCAGCTGCAGGGTGATCAGCGCCGCCTGGCTGATCCTTTTGTCGAAGATGTACTTGCCTACGTCGGCCCAGCCGTAGTCCTCGCGCTGGGCAGCATCGAGGATGAACAAGGCCAGCATGACCACAAGGATGACCGCGATGAGGAAACGCCAGGGGTGGCGCAGCGGTATCGCCTTGACGGCCTCGCCTTCCTGGCCGGTATCCAGCGGCTCAGTTTCCACCGCCGCCAGGCGGCCTTGCTCCGGAGGAGTCATCGCTGGTTAGCCTTTCGCGGCCACGTTGACGGTTGCGGTCTTGACTCCGCCGCTTTCCACGCCCCACTTGGCCAGGATCTTGGCGTAGGAACCGTCGTCGATCAGCGCCTGCAGCGCCTTCTGCAGGACCGGCTTGAAGGCGCCGTCCTTGGCGACGGGCATCCCGTACGGCGCAACCTCGAAGGCGTTGCCGGCAATCTGGAGCTTGCTCTTCGTCTGCGAGATCGCATACAGGGTGACCGGCGAATCGGCGCTCATCGCATCGACCTGGCCCACCACCAGGGCATTTGTCGCCTGGTCCTGGGCGTCAAACTTCAGGACCGTAATGGCGGCCTTTCCCGCATCCGTGCAGGCCTTGGACTTGGCCGGGACTTCGTGCGTGTCCTCATAAGTGGTGGCCTGCACGGCAACCTTCAGTCCGCAGGCATTGTTGGGCTCCACGGTCTTGCCCACGGGCGAGGCCCACTGGATGCCGGCCGTGTAGTAGTTCACGAAATCGACCTGCTTTTCGCGCTCCGTGGTGTCGGTGAAGGAGGACATGCCCATGTCATCCTTGCCGGCCTTGATGGCGGGAAGGATGTTGTCGAAGGTGCCGATGTCGAAGTTGACCTTCAGGCCCATCACCTGGCCCAGGGCGTTGGTCAGGTCCACCGACCAGCCGGCCGGCTGACCGTTGGCGTCCTTGAACTCATTGGGCGGGTAGTTGTTAGCCATGCCCACGTTGAGGACACCGGCGCTCTTGATTTTCTCCGGCAGGGAGGCGGCGATCGCGTCGTTCTTCTTGACGGCGCTGCTGTCCGCCGAGGCGGATGGGCTGCCGCCCGAGGCCGTGGCGCTGTTGTCGACGCAGCCCGTGAGCATCAAAGCAGCGACGGCGGTCAGGGCGGGAAGTGCGTATTTGGCGCGCATTTGTTGTCCTTTGTTGGTGTTCGGAGGTACTGCTTCGTCATTGAAGTCATGACCGGGAAATCATGGACCGGGAAGACACCCGGCACTGCGCCCTACGGCATGGATTGCAGTCCTGAACTGTTGCTGCGCGGACGGCCTTCTTGCAGCGATTTGGCCGCGTACCGTACGTCGCGGACCAGTTCCGAGCCTCTTGTCTTTAGCTCGGCGATAGTTGAAACGCCTACCAGCGTCATGGTGCGCCGGAGTTCATCGGTGAAGATGTCGATGATCCGGCTGACTCCGGGTGACCCGGCTGCCACTAAACCATACAGGTAGGCCCGGCCGATGGAGCATGCGTCCGCGCCCAGGGCCAGAGCCTTGACGATGTCGCTGCCGCGGCGGATGCCGGAATCGACGTAGATTTCAAGGCCGTCGCCGACGCGTTGGCGGGACTCCTGCAGCACGTCCATGGGGCTCAGCATGTGGTCCAGCTGGCGTCCGCCATGGTTGCTCAGCTGCACCGCATCCAGCCCGATGCCGGCCGCCCGGGCAACGTCGTCCGGATTGACGCAGCCCTTTAGCACGATTTTCCCCGGCCACGCCGCACGCAGCGCCTCGAGCTCGTTCCAGCCGCTGCTGGCGTCGGAATGCCCCAGGATCTGCTGCCACATCGACGGCGTGACCATCGCATCCGTCGCACCGTTGGGATCCAGGTTCGGAAAGCGGATCCCTTCCGCCAGCAGGAAGTTGGCCCACCAGCCCGGGCGCGTCGCAATATCCAGCAGTGCGGAGAGCGTCAGGGCCGGCGGAGCGGTGAATCCGTTGTGCAGATCCCGCTCCCTGGAGCCCAGGGCCCGGGTGTCCACACCGACGATCAGCGTGCGGTATCCGGCCTCCCGACAGCGTTCCAGCTTCGCATCCCGGGCGGCAGCATCGGCG
>JBBRKU010000545.1:0-2291 GCA_038231735.1 Actinomycetales bacterium
ATGACGGACCAGGTCCAGCAGAGGAAGGTCAGTGACGCAGCGCCCCACCCCAGGGCCGGGGCGTAGTCCCAGGACCCGAAGGATCCAACGAGCACGGCCGTCACCGCACCGACAGCCAGCATGAGAGTTAGCCGCAGGCCGGAGCGGTGCAGGCGCGAATTGAACGTTGGAATGGTCATGAGCCCATCTTGGCATGTAGAAGAGCGGTGGCCTCCAGCGGATTAGGGAGCCGAATGTTTCCGGAGTTTCAACTCCTAGTTCTTCCAGCGGGCCTGCGTTGAGGATCGCTCCGGCCCTATTGGGGACGGAATCCTCTGAGATCATGGCGAACAGTGTCGTGGCTATGCCTGCTGCCATCAGGGTTTCGTGGATTCCCCTGACACGCCGGGCGGGGACGGCGGTGGTGTCCTGGCGGGGCACCGCGAAGGTGGCCAGCAGCCACCCGACCGCGGTGAAGGCCAGCACGATGGCACCGATCAGGTGGGTCAGGATATATCCGAGCCCGTGCGCAGACGTCCCCTCTCCTCCTCCGGGGAGGTGGCGATGATCCAGACAGGCAGGCCCATCATGCCCCCCCGATAGAGGCAGCCGCCTAAACCCAGCTCGAAGCTCAGCAGCCACGGTTGGCGGTCCAGTACTGCCTGCCGCACGAACCAGAGGGCAGCGGCGGCGAATATCCAGACCAGCGGCATTGCGGCAACAGGGTCCCATCCGAGAGCTGCCACCACCAGAGCCATGCACATTGTGGCTGTGAGCAGGTTGTCGATGCGAGCCGCCCAGACCCTTGCGTGAGCACCCGGACCAGGCTGTAGAGCGCCGCCAAGGACAGGGCGGATGCCAGGGGAACAAGAACGATGGGGGAGGGCACCATGCAAGAATATTCCTTCTTGTTTGTACGGGACGTTGCTCCGGTTAAAATGTTCGCCTAAATACCGCGCCGACACAGGTGTATCAGGAGCGGCTAGATAAACCCTGAGAGCGGCCAAGTAGCCATGAGCCTGGCGCGCCGGACCCAGCCCGGGGCTATGGGAATGAGGCGTACTGGTGCGGTCTAGACACAGGTACCGTCCAGCTTGACCACAGACGACTGGGAGCGAGGTCCCGCATGGTTATCTGATTATCGTACGGTTGGCTGGACTGGCGGTTCCCGTTGGTCACGGCGTTCCCTCCGGCCGGCTGAATCCGGTCCTGGGGTGCGGGTGACCGTAGCGGTGCGCGTATTCGGGAACTTCTACTATGGTTTGCTAAGACTTGTCCCGATTCGGGGCCGTTGGGAAAGGACCGCGATCATGCCAGGACGCAGGGGTGAGGGATTCGCAGCGGCTGCCGACGTCACAGGATCGGCGCAGGCGCCACGGCACCTGCGCCGGAAAAGTCCTGTACGGCGGTGGCTGCTCGTCACGACGGCGGCCATGGCCGTGGTGTTTGCCGTGGTCGCCGTCTCTGCGGCCGTCGGGTACGTGAACCTGCAGCACAACATCCGATCCGCGGACCTGCTGCAGCCCGGCCAAGTGCACCCGGCGGTGGCTGCCAATAACGCTGCAGGCAGCAATGCCAATGTGAACGACGGACCAATGAATATCCTGGTCCTCGGAACGGACACCCGTGCCGGTGCCGATGGTGCTTTCGGTTCCGTCAATGATTCGGGCGGCTACGGAAATTCGGACGTCATCATCCTCGTGCACATTTCGGCGGACCGTAAGAGCGCCGACGTCGTCAGTATTCCGCGCGACACCATGGCGCCCTACCCCGGCTGTGTGGATCCCGTGTCCGGGACTGTCTCCCGGCCGGCCGCGGCGCAGATCCTCAATGGCGCCCTGCAGCAGGGTGGCCCGTCGTGTTCGGTAAAGACCATTGAGGCGCTGACCGGGATCACTATCGACCATTTTATGGTGGCCGATTTCAACGCTGTGGTCGACCTGACCAACACCCTGGGCGGAGTGCAGGTCTGCGTGAACGCTCCGATCGTTGACCCACTGTCCGCGCTGAACCTGCCCAAGGGCAACAGCCTGGTTCAGGGACAGCAGGCGCTGGCGTTCCTGCGGACCCGTCATGGTTTCGGCGACGGGTCCGATCTGGGGCGGATCAAGGCCCAACAGGGTTTCCTGGCCTCCATGGTCCGCAAGATCAAGGGTGAAGGCACGCTGACGGATATTCCGAAGATGTACTCCCTCGCCGACACGGTGACGAAGAACCTCACCGTTGACAAGGCCCTGGCCAGCATCCCGGCCCTGCTGGATATGGCGAACCGGCTCAAGAGCATTGATCCGCAGAACGTGACGTTTGTGACC
>JBBRKU010000546.1:0-2290 GCA_038231735.1 Actinomycetales bacterium
AACCAGGCCGTGGCCACCAGCCAGGATCTTGGCCTGGAGGGGGTAATGGCCAAGGAAAGGGACAGCACCTACAGTTCCGGACGGCGCACCACGGCGTGGATCAAGATCAAGAACCAGCGAACACAGGAGGTGGTGGTGGCCGGCTGGCGGACCGGCAACGGGGTCCGCGCGGCCACGGTGGGTTCGCTGCTTTTGGGCATTCCGGTGGACGGCCACCTGGAGTATGTGGGCCGGGTGGGCAGCGGATTTTCCGACCGGGATCTTGTGGACATGTCCAGGAGGTTCGAGCGGATGGAACGGGCCAGCAGCCCGCTGAGCGACGTGCCGCAGGCGGACGCCAAGGACGCGCACTGGATCACCCCGAAGCTGGTCGGCGAGGTGACCTATACGGAACGTACCGTCGAGGGCCGGCTGCGCCATCCGGTGTGGCGCGGCTGGCGTCCGGATAAGAAGCCCGCGCAGGTTCAGGCCGAATAGGAAGGAAATCCCATGGGACGAATACAAGATGACCAGGATGAGGGCCGCCAGCATAGCGAGGCTCCCGCGGAGGGCGACGACGTGGACTACTCCGACACCCCGCGGATTCATACGCAGGATCCGGTGGAAGGGTCCGACGACGAGGCCGGCTGACCTTTCTGCTTCGGCTCGGCTACGGCTGGCTTAAATACTCGGGGGCTGGTCGGGTGCTGGTCTAGAGTGCTGGATGAGGGCTGGCGAAACGGAGGGAACCGGGATGCGGGTTGTTGTTATCGGGGCGACCGGACATGTGGGCGGCTATCTGGTCCCGCGCCTGGTCGCCGCCGGCCACCAGGTGGTCGCGATCAGCCGGGGTCTGCGCAGTCCCTACCGCGCGCACCCGGCCTGGCAGCAGGTCACCCGGATCACCGCGGACCGGGAGGCCGAGGATGCCGCGGGCAGCTTTGCCGGACGGATCGCTGAGCTGCGTCCCGACGTCGTGATCGACATGGTGTGCTTCACGCCCGAGTCGGCGCAGCAGCTGGTGGACGGGATCCGCGGCTGTGTAGGCATGCTGCTGCATTGCGGCACGATCTGGGTGCACGGACCGGCGGTCGAAGTGCCCGTGACGGAGGATGCCGTCCGGCGGCCGTTCGGGGACTACGGCGTCGGCAAGGCCGCCATCGAGGAACTGCTGGCGCGTGAGGGCCGTGATTCCGGCCTCCGGTCCGCCGTTCTGCACCCGGGGCACATCAGCGGACCCGGCTGGCCGGTGGTCAACCCCGCCGGGAATTTCAGCCTGGAAGTGTGGCAGCAGCTGGCCGCCGGAGAAACCGTCACGCTGCCCAACTTCGGCCTGGAAACCGTCCACCATGTCCACCCCGACGACGTCGCGCAGGCCTTCCAGCTCGCGCTGCAGTCACCGTCCGCGGCCGCCGGGGAAAGCTTCCATGTTGTCTCCGGGCGGGCCATCACGCTGCGCGGCTTCGCCGAGGCCGTGGCCGGATGGTTCGGACGCGGCGCGGACCTGCGCTTTGTGCCGTTCGATCAGTTCCGGCAGGAGATCGCCCCGGAGCATGCCAATGCCACCTGGGAACACATCTCCCGCAGCCCGTCCATGAGCATTGCCAAGGCGCAGCGCTTGCTGGGTTACGCGCCGCGGTATACGTCCCTGCAGGCAGTTGCCGAGGCTGTGCACTGGCTGCAGCGCGATGGCCAGCTGGATCTGGGACCCACCGAGCTTCCGGTCTGAGCAGGCACCAAGTCAGGACATCCGCTCCTAGTGCTTCTGCTCGGACTGGACACTGCTCAGGAAGGCTTCACGCGGGTGCTCCACCGCGGTCATGGGCGTGATGTCGCGGGGGATGAAGGCGCCCGATATCCAACGGGAGAAGATCCGCCACTTCCCGCTGAACGTGGGCATCGCCAGGCCGTGGTAGAAACGGTCGGCGAACCAGGCCGGCCGGTTCTTCAGCTCCAGGCCAAAGAAGGAGGCGGCACCGCGGCCTACCCCGTAGCTGGCCAGCGCGCCAAGGTTCTTATGCCGGTACTCGGTGATCTGCCGGCCCTGGATATCCGCCGCGATGTTCCGGGCCAGCAGTTTGGCCTGGCGGACGGCGTTTTGCGCGTTCGGCGGATAGTACGCCGGCTGCTTGGCGGCCGTAAGGTCGGGAACCTGGGCGATGTCTCCCGCCGCCCACGCACCCGCTACCGGGTCGTCGTCGTCGTCGAGCAGCTGGCACCGGGCATTGGCCTTGGCATGCCCTTTCGGGCCGCGCGGGATATTGGTTGCGTCCAGCACCGGGTTGGGCTTGACGCCGGCGGTCCAGACGAT
>JBBRKU010000547.1:0-2279 GCA_038231735.1 Actinomycetales bacterium
CGTCAAAGATCTCCGTGCCGTCGCGCCGGACAAAGTCTCCGATAGTGGTCCGGGCGGCGGAATAGGTGCTCGCTTCCAACGCGATTCCGGTGATCGCAATGCGGGGCAATGTGGCTCTCATGCTGACACCCTATGGATCTTTGCCGGACGACGGCATGGTTTTGGGCGGCGTCAAACAAAGTTCAAATCCGAAAAAAGGTCCACCCCCTCCGTTCGCCGTTGGCGGCACATAGTGTCATAGGAACCAAGGGAGAAAGGTTCAACGTGAAGATAGGTCTAAGTTCATACAGTCTTGCCGGGGCCCTGGCCGATGGCCGCCTGGGCATTGCGGATCTGGTCGACTGGGCGGCCGACGCCGGGGCCGGGCATCTGGAGCTTGCCGATGCCGGGCTGGGTGCGGATTTGAGCCAATCGCCCGGCCTGCGGAAGGCGCTGACGGAGCGGGCGGCCGAGCGCCGGGTGGAATTGGGCAACTATGTGGTGGGTGCGGATTTCAGCGGACCGGACGCGCCGGCGGAAGTGGCCCGGATCAAGAAACACCTCGATGCCGCCGCCGAGCTGGGCATCACCCGGTTCCGGCACGACGTCGTAACCTGGGACTGGCAGCCAGCGGACCACGGGGAGTTCAGGGAGGCCTTCGACGCCGTCGTCCCCGCCTGCCGCGAGCTGGCGGACTATGCCGCGGATCTGGGCATCACCAGCAGCGTGGAAAACCACGGCATGGCGTTCAACCTCAGCGAACGTCTCCTTGCGCTGGTCCATGCGGTGGACCGTGAAAACTTCCGCATCACCTTGGACATCGGCAATTTCCTTTGCCTGGATGAGGTGCCGGAGGCGGCGATTCCCCGGCTGCTGCCGTACGCCTCCATCGTGCACCTGAAGGACTTCTATATTCGATGAAGCGCACCGGGGGGCCGGCTGGCTGAAGACGGCCGCGGGCAACTACATCCAAGGCTCGGTTTTCGGGCTGGGGGATCTGGATATGGAGCGGATCGCGGGGATCATCCGGGACTCCGGCTACGACGGGCCCCTGTCGATTGAATACGAGGGCCGCGAGGACTGCCTGACCGCGGTACCCGACTGCTTGGAGAACGCCGGCCGTCTCTTGCAGGGGAGTGCGGCATGAGCGTCGTCAACGTCGGGGTGATCGGCCTGGGCACCATCGCCGATACCCATCTGCAGGCCTACAAGGATTCGGCCGGTTCCGAGCTCGTGGCCGTCTGCGACATCGACGCACCGCGGGCGCACCGTCGGGCCGGGGAATACGCCGTGCCTAAGGTCTACACCGACTACCGCCAGCTGCTGGCCGATGACCAGGTGCACGCGGTGAGCATCTGCACCCGCAACGACACCCACGCGGACATCGTTCTGGCTGCCCTGGACGCGGGTAAGCACGTGCTGATCGAAAAGCCGATGACGGCGACGCTGGCCGAGGCCGAGGCGGTCACGGCTGCCGCCGCGGCTGGCACCGCCAAGTTGCAGGTGGCCTACGTCCGCCGGTTTTCGCCCAATGCCGAGGTGCTGCGGAAGTTCATTGACGCCGGGGACCTGGGGGGTATCTACTATGCCAAGGCAAGCTGCCTGCGCCGGGTGGGCAACCCGGGCGGCTGGTTCGCGGACAAGGCGCTCTCCGGCGGCGGGCCGCTGATCGACCTGGGCGTGCATTTCATTGACATCTGCTGGTACCTGATGGGCTGCCCGGAGGTGGCCAGCGTCTCCGGAAGCGTCTTCCACAAGATCGGCAACCGGGCCAATGTAGCGCACTACTCTCGGTACCTCTCGGCGGACTACGACCCGCAGCGGAACACCGTGGAGGATCTGGCCACAGCGCTGGTCAAGTTCCGCAACGGCGCCGCCTTGCACTTCGACACCAGTTACTCGATACACGGCCAGGACGAGGTCAAGGTCCAGCTGTTCGGTGACAAGGGCGGGGCGCAGCTGGAGCCGGAGCTGAAGCTGTTCACCGAGAAGTACGACACGCTCCTGAACATTGCCCCGCAGATCGACTCGCTGACCTTCGACAACATCGCCTACCGCAACGAAATCGAGCATTTCCTGGCCACCGTTCGCGGCGACGCGGAGGAAGCGGCCCCCGCCGCCCACGGCCTGGAACTGATGAAGATCATCTCCGCCATCTATGAATCCAGCGAAACCGGACGCGAAGTCGTCTTCCAATCCGCATAGTCCTCTTCCCCTCGCTTTGACCCGGTTTCCGCTACGGCTTGATACCATCCCTGCTCGGCGTCACGGTGCCGGCGGCCCCGTCCACTATGACCACG
>JBBRKU010000548.1:0-2275 GCA_038231735.1 Actinomycetales bacterium
AGCGTCCGGGCGTCACGGGCGCGCAGCGTCGGCCACACTTGGGGCGCTGGAGCTGGGAAGTCTGCCATGGGCCCAATCTACTCGTTCCCGTAGTGCTGGTGCGGACCCTGGCGCCGCTGGATCCGCAGTGGAAATCCTCAGCGACCGGAGGCTGCCGGTTCGACATCCTTCCGGGACACCACCAGGTAGGCGACGAAGACCAGGATGAGGGCCGCCAGCCCCAGGCTCACGGGCCCGGATCCCCAATCGAGGCCGTGCCGGGACGGCGGAACAGCGAGCCAGTCCGCGAATGAGGCACCCACGGGCCTCGTCAGGATGTACGCGGTCCAGAACGCCGGAATGGCGCTCAGGCGACGACGCCAGTACGCGAGGGCGGGGACGGCCATAACGACGGCGAACAACACGCCCGAAGCCAAGTACCCCAGGTTCAGCGTCACGGCCGTCATGTCCCCCGCCGCCGTTCCAAGAGCGAACGTGGTCACGACGGCGGCCCAATAAAAAACCTCGCGCCGCCGGGTGTGGATACTGTGAAAGGACAGGGTTTTTTCCGTGACCCGCCACAGCACGAACAGCACCGCCAGCACCAGCAGGAAAAACACCGTGGAGACTGCATACGGAACGCCCAACCCGATATGCAGGACGTCTGCGGCCATGGTCCCGAAGATGCTCACCATGACAACGGCCAACCAATAGATCCAGGCAACATATCGGCGGACGGAGAACTGCAGTGCCAGGGCGATCACGAGCCCGATGCCTCCCGCCGCCACCGCGAGGATGGGGTCGAACCGGTGGACCAGGAAGTCGGACGTTGTTTCGCCCAAGCCCGTGGTCAACACCTTGGTAATCCAGAAGTACACCGAGACCTCAGGAACCTTGGACAAAACCCCGCGGACGCCTTCGCCCTTCACCGCGTCTTCGGTGACTGCCGTCGTAGCCATCGGTTCATCCATCGTAGAGATCTCCCATAATTCAGTCCTGGAACGGCTGTGTGTGTCAGTTTTGCCGGGCGCTGGCAGCACCCGCACCGACCCACAAACGCGGGCCGGCGGTCGCCCGAAGACGACGCCGGACCCGCGATTGCCAAGCTATCCGTAAACTCTGGACGCCAACTGGGAGACGCGCCAGCCGGATCCGGAATCGGTCCTACTTGTAGACGCGAACCCAGTCAACCTGCATCTGCGAGGGCGCCGTGGCGGAGCCGTCCGGGAACCAGTCAAGCTGCAATGTCTGGTGCATGCTGACGGAGGGCTGATGGGCGGGATTCGTGTCAGTGAAAGTCTTCACTCCGTCGACGTATCCGGTGATGCCGGCCGGGGTCCACTCTACTGCGTAATAGTGCCACTGCGTGGTGTTAACCGGCTGCGCCGCTGTGGTCTGGGCAGCTGAGCCGCTGCAGGCGGAGTGCAGGAAGAACTTCATCCTGGTCGTGTCCGAGCCGCCCTCGGCATAGTCGATTTCGGCACAGTTCGGCGACGCATTGTTATTGGGCCAGAGGATCAGGACCGGGTGGTATTTCGGGTCCCGCGCATTGGTTTTCATGCGGGTTTCCCAGCGGCCGTACTTTTGCTGCGCGAACTTGGCTGACATGCCGCCGGTGGTGCCGGCTGAGTCGCCGCTTACGGTGGCCACGCCATTGGCAACGTTCCAAGCCTGGGGGCTGCGGACGCCCTGGTTGGAATGCCCCGGACCGTTGTAGACGCCCCATTTTGTGGGGTCGGGTGCACCGGTGTTGGAGAACTCGTCGCCGGCCAGGACCGGACCCCAGCCGAGCGCGGTGGCTGCCTGCGCGCCGTCACCGGTCGTGACAGCCGCCATCTGGTTGGCTGCGGGTGCGACTGCCGGGGCTGCAGCGGCTGCGGCCGATGCGGGTGCTGCGGCAGCTGCCGGGGCCGAAGCGGCAGCTGCCGGGGCCGAAGCGGGAGGTGCGGCGGCCGGCGTCGTGCCCGGAGCGGGTGCGGCTGCTGAAGCCGGGGCCGCGGCGTGGTTTGTCGGGGCGGGGCTTGCCGGGGCTGCAGTGGCCGGGGCAGCTGTGGCCGAAGCATGGCCCGCCGGGGAAGGGGCCGAGGCGCGGTCTGTCCGAGACGGGGCCGAGGCCCGGTCTGTCCGAGACAGGGCCGAGGCCCGGTCTGGGGTTGGAGCGAGGCCGCACCCGGTCAGGGACAACGCGCCAATGGTCATTACTATGGCTAATTTCTTCTTAAACAAAAAACCCCTCCGGGGTTGTGACTGGCGCAATCGTCAGTCACAACTAAGGCGATGACGAGTGCCGGAAGCT
>JBBRKU010000549.1:0-2273 GCA_038231735.1 Actinomycetales bacterium
CAAGCAGATTTCGGAACTGGCCTGGGGCAGGGGTGGCGCCAGGCACGGGATCAGCCCCATCGGCCGCACAACACCGGGCCGATCCGCCGCAGCCAGCCGCCGTCGTCGTGCCCAGCCAGCCGCCGTCGTCGTGCCTCAAAAAGAGGCAATACACGGTGGTCCGTGAACGACCAGCGCTAAAGAGCCGGGCGTGCGTCCTGCTGCTTTTTGGGTTTGCGGATCCGCGTGCCCCAGGCGAAGGCAATCATGGTCAGCGCCAGCTGGATCGGGAAGGCCAGCAGGGGCACGCCGCCGGAGATCAGGCAGATCAGCGTCGGCAGCAGCGTGATCAGGGTCAGGTCCGGGCCGATCAGGAAGCTGCGGATTGCGCCGGTGGGAACCGGGCCCATGGCGGTGGAGACGGCGGGCATATTCCAGTCCGGCGTGGGGCGGAAGGCCGCGCGCAGGGTTGCGCCGCCCAGCCCCGGACCGGCCAGGATGGCCAGCACAATCAGCGGCACGGAGCCAACGCCCAGGATGCGCAGCAGCACAAAGGCCACCGCCATCCACAGCGTCATGCCCGCCGCGGGAATCAGGTAGTGGACCCGGCGGACGGTTTTGGCGGGCAGCGGCATCAGCGCGTCGACGCTGGGGTTGCCGCCAGCGAAACGGGCCACCGCGCCGAGGCCGGTGACGCTGAAATGTGCGCAGAAGAAGAGTACGACCGCAATCAGGGTGGCGTTGCCCAGGAACTCCACGGAGGCCAGGCTTGCCGGGATAGCGGCCAGCACCAGGACGCGCAGCAGGCGTGCGGGCTGGCGAAGCTGCATGGTCAGGTGGGCGCTGACGAGGGTCAGCACGGAGCGGCGGGTCTGCGAGCCGCTGTGGAAGACCAGCGGAAGCCGGATCCAGGAGTGGCCGCTGCGGGTGCCGCTGCTGAGGGATTTGGAGAGCTCGGTGGCATCCATCGAGAGCACCGAGCCCGCCACATAGGTGCTGGCCACGGCGCTGGCCTTGAGCCGGGCGGAGCTGATCCGCTCCAGGTTGGCGTACACCATGGCCAGCACGGCCAGGCTGGCCACGGCCAGCAGCAGCGGCCAGAGCTGCCCGTTGGCCACCAGCAGGGGCCAGCTGGTGGGCAGGTACAGCAGCCAGGACATGTCCAGCCGGTCGCCGGAGGCGTTGTTGTACAGGGCGGTGGCCACCAGGGACAGCGGCGCCAGCAGCGTCAGCGCGCCGGCGGCGGGCTTCAGCCAGCTGCCGCGGCCGGTGACCTGGACCCAGCCGGCAATGCCGTAGAGCAGCAGGGCCAGGGCGGCGCCGCACAGCGTTGCCAGCGCCACCAGCCCGGGGGAGGACTGGACGCCCACCCCCAGGGCGAGCGGAACGACGACGGCGATCCCTCCTGCCGCGGGCCAGATCATGGAGCGCAGGAAGCCGGGCTGGATGAAACCCCGGCGCCGGACGGGCAGGCCCAGCCACCAGAAGGTCTGCGGCACGGTCATGGCGATGGGGCCGATGTTCAGCTCGACGCTGAGCAGCGCCGCGGCGAGGGTCAGCATCACGGTGGCGCTGGCCTGCAGCGGGGCAAGGCTCTGGAATCCGGGGGACAGCGCGGAGGCGCTCCACACGGGGGTGGAGCCCAGACCCAGCGAGTGCCGTAGCCCCAGGATGATGGCCCCGGACATGACCAGGATCACGACGGCGCCAAAAACGTAGGTGTAGACCTCCGAGATCAGCTCGCCGATGCCGCCTTCGGTGCGGACCAGTCCGGCCTTGAAGGTGTAGCGGCGGATCTCTTTGGCGCTGAGGGACTGCTGTCCGGAGCTACCGGCTTGGGCCGTTGCGGTCATGGTTCAGCCGGCGTGCGGATTGGTGGCGGAAATGGCCAGGGCAGCCTGGGCCGGCGTCATTTTGCGCACCTCGTCGGCCACGAAAATGGCCCGGGTGGCGACGGTGGACAGAAACGCCGGGTCATGCGTGACCACCAGCAGGCCGAGGCCGTCGTCGACCTGCTGCCGGAGCCGGGCGGCGAGCCTCTCCCGCATACCAGTGTCGAGGCGCTGTTCCGGTTCGTCCAGGATCAACAGGGAGCGCGGCCGGACGAAGGCCGCAGCCAGCAGCATCCGGCGGCGCTGGCCGGAGGAGAGGTTGTGCGGCAATGACGGGCGCTCGTCGCTCAGGCCGAAGAATTCCAGCTCCGCGTCGATCAGCTCCTCCACATTGGTGGCGCCGTGGCCGGCGGCGACGATGGCCAGATGCTCCTGGACCGTCAGCGCCGGGAAGAAGGCGTC
>JBBRKU010000550.1:0-2269 GCA_038231735.1 Actinomycetales bacterium
AGCCAGAGCGCGCCGCTGCCGTCGCGGGCCAGCACATCAGCTTTGCCATCGCCGTTGAAGTCGCCGGCGCCAACGATGGCGGTCATCGCGTTCCAGCCCCAGCCGGCCTGGACGCGGGGGAGCCATCCGCCCTTGCCGTTACCGGGGTAGAGCCAGAGCGCACCGCTGCCGTCGCGGGCCAGCACATCGGTGTTGCCGTCGCCGTTGAAGTCGCCGGGACGGACGATGGCGGTCATGGCGTTCCAGCCCCAACCGGCCTGGACGCGGGGGAGCCATCCGCCGCTGCCGTTACCGGGGTAGAGCCAGAACGCGCCGCCGGCGTCGCGGGCCAGCACATCAGTGTTGCCGTCCCCATTGAAGTCCTTCCACGAGGCGGACACGGCCGATCCTCCTCCGGTCTTGACGATGACGTCGTCGATGTACGTATCCCCCATTTGCATCTCGTGTTCGGAACCCAGTTGCACGGCTGTCAGCGTGCTGGCACCAATGTCGACCTGTTTGCTCGAATATACGGAGCCGCCGTCGAACCAAATCTCCACCGTTGTCGCTCCGGCGTTGGGCAGCACATGCATCACCAGACGGTGCCAGGTGTCCAGGGGAACATTCCCCGCCAGAGTGTAGTAGCTGAACGTCCCGAGCGGGGCCGTTACCCGCAACACCAGGGCACCGGAGCCGTTATCCCGGAAGACGTCCATGATCCGGGTTCCGTCCTTGAACATCCGGAAATATGGAACGTTGTTCCCGCTCACTCCGGGCGCCGTGATGTTGAACCAGCCGTCCGCGTACACGTCCGTGGTTCCAGTCGGGAGGGCGGCAGTGAAGTTGGCTATCGAGGCCGAGTCCGTGGTCACGTGCAGGTAGGCGGAGCACGAACCCGAGTGCGCCTGTGCTGAGGAGACCGTGGCGGTTCCGGTCCCCGAAGTGAACACCGTAAACCCGCCCAAGCTTCCCGACTCGAAGTTCGATGAGGCCACCGTTTTGCCGGGATACGTGTCAGTCGGTGGGGGCGTGCCCTGCTGGCACCCCGATCCATTGGCATAGACCGGCCCGGAGAGGAACGCCGCGGCCACGATCGGCGCGACCAGCGCGCCAACCAGGCCCAGCCTAAATAGTCGCTTCATTGCTCTGTCCTCCAACTTTGGGTGATTCCACCTTCATGCAGCTCGGCACTGCTGGCAGATGATGCGTAGCACCGGACGAGTGATCCGTTCAAAGAGCAGTCAACGCCGCCCCTGTTACTGGAGCGTTATCGAGGCACGGTGCCACGGCCCGGCCGCAGACACGCCGGGCCGCAGACACGCCCGGCCGCGACGCGCCGGGCCGCGACGCGCCGGGCCGCAGACACGCCGCATCCACGGTGCAGGGCAGTACACGGGATACCCTCAACCAGGCCGTGGCACCGCGGATAGTCGGTCTCGCACGGGAAATCACGCATAGGAAAGGACGCTTCATGTCCCCAGAGCTGCTGTCCGTTGACCGGATGAAAGTCACTGAGCCCTTTGTGGCCACCGAGTACCAAGCTGATCACACCGACGATGCGCCGGCGGTCCGCGCGCAGGCGCTGGAAATCATCGATTCCGTCCTAGGCCGCGATGTCTCGGAGGATTCCGAAACCGCCGCGCGGCTGCGTGCCCACGTCTCCAATCATCCGGAAGAGCCGGAGCGGGCCCTGCTGGAGCACCTGATGGAAACCGGGCGCATTAACAGAGCCAAGGTTCCTCGGGTCTGATGTCCACCCGGCGGATTGTGGCGGGTGCCGGCGTCGTCGCCGCGCTGGCAGTGCTGGCCCTTTTCTTTGCCGGGGCGCTCTTTGGACTCCCTATCAACCCAGGTACCTCCGCATTGGGTCTCTTGGTCGTCGGCGCCCTGGCCTTTCTTATAGCAGTCGTCGGCATCAGACGAGGGAAGGCACGGCTTGCCTGGATAGTCGTGGCAACAGAGGTTCTCTGCATAGGTGCGGCGATAGCGTTCCGGCAATTGCTATGGCTGGAAGGGGACCTGGTGAGCGAGAGTAAATCGCCCGCCATGGTGCATGCCTTCCTCTGGCCCGCGTTGGTTGTCGGAGTTGCGGCGTTCGTGGCCATGCTGATCGGTGCGGCGAAATTGATTACACGTCCTGGCACGCGACCCCAAGACACCGCTTGACGGGCAAGTCCCTGACGGGCAAGTCCCTGACGGGCAAGTCCCTTTAGATGGGTGGTGGTTCGGGGTCGATGCGGTTGGTGCGGCCGGTGGGGGTGGTGTAGATGAAGGTGCCGGGGGTGGGTTG
>JBBRKU010000551.1:0-2249 GCA_038231735.1 Actinomycetales bacterium
GTCACCGCCTTTGCCGAATATCCCGCCAAGGGCCGCGCCACCGGCGGTGTCCGGGCACACCGTTTCCTCAGAGGTGAGGACGCGCTCCTGCTTGCCTGGGCCGGACATGGACCGGCCAAGGCGGCCTCCGCGGCCGGCGTGGCACGGGCCCTGCCCACCGAACACGGAAGACGTGACGGGTCCGGTATTCCCCTGAGCCAGGCCGTGGACGTCATCGGCCCCAGCCTGTAGGCCTGCCGCCCTCTGGCCGCGCGAAACCGGGGGAACCGTGCTCGGTCGCCGGAAGCTTGGGGTGGCTGCGCAGGCTTCCCGCGACCCCGGCACGTGGCCTGGTAGCCAGCGCGCCCGGCCGCCGATGCTTTCGTTTACACTACTGACATGGCGATCACCCCGGATGACAAGGACTGGACATGGGTTCTGGAGCGGCCGTGCCCCGAGTGCGGTTTTGAGGCCGCCAGCAGCACGCCCGCGACCGCGGCCAGCAGCCTGCCAGAACTGCTGCCGCGCTGGCAGGCCGTGCTCCGCCGTCCGGACGCAGCCGAGCGCCCGGACGAATCGACCTGGTCGCCGCTCGAATACGCCTGCCATGTCCGCGACGTCTTCAGCCTTTTTGACCAGCGCCTGCACCTCATGCTGGACCGCCCCGACGCTCAATTCGCCAACTGGGACCAGGACCAGTCCGCCATCGACGAGGATTACGGCAACCAGGATCCGGTCATCGTCAGTGCGGAGTTGGTGGAGTCCGGACTGGAGCTGGCCGACTCCTTTGCCGGCGTGGACCAGGAGCAGTGGCACCGCACCGGTCGGCGGAGCGACGGCATGGTCTTCACAGTCACGACCTTCTCCGGTTATTTCCTGCTTGACGTCGTGCACCACCTGCATGACGTGAACGGCTAAGGTCCGGCCACCCCGTATTCCCCGCGTCCGCCGGCAATCGGCCGGCATTCAGCCGAGCAGGCGGTCCCACGCCAGCGACCTGTGCGTCGGCCGGTAGCCCATCCGCTCGTAGATGCCCAGCGCGCCGGTCGGATTTTCGGTGTCCACATCCAGGGAGGCGAAGTCCATGCCCGCCGCCTTGAACCTGCGCATCGCATCCACCAGCAGGACGGCGGCAATGCGGCGCCCACGCCAGCTGCGGCGGACGCCCAGCAGCTCCGTATATCCTTCCTCACGGCCCCGCGTCGTGCGCACCTCCGGATCGTAGCTGGCCAGCTGGTATCCCACCACCTCACTGCTGGCCTTTTCCACCGCCAGGGCGCTCCATTCCGGTTTGCTGTGCGGGTGGTTGACCATGAACCCCCAGGCCTCCGTATCCCGCGGTTCGGAGCCCCAATGGTCACCGAAGGCCTCATTGTGCGCCAGCCTGGTGGCCTCGGACAGCTCGGCGCTGTAGGGCACGATCTCGATGCCCTCGTCCAGCTCAACGGTCGGCAGCTCGCTGTCCAGCGGACGGAGCATCTCGGTGAAGTACCTGACCACGGTGAAACCGGTGCCGCCGAACAGCGCGCTCTCCGCCGCGTTGTCCTCCTCCGAGTAGGCCCGCAACCTGGGTTCCTGCATGCCGTCCTGGGCAAAGCGCCGCACGGTCTGGGCGTGCTGCCAGCGCAGCACGGCCGTTCCGACGCCGCGGCGCTGCCACTGCGGATCCACGCCGCCTGAGGCTGCGGCCTTGGGTCCCCCCGGGTTCTTCGTGATCCTGCCCCATGCCCTCGCCATGCCCTCACCATCGAAGCCGATCACGGTGTTCTCCGCCGGGTCATTCTTGGTCGAGGCGAACACGTCCTCCAGATCCGCTCGCTGCTCGTGCCACGGCGGTTTTTCCGCCGCGGCAATTCGCTCGATCAGGGCAATCCATTGATCGATGTCCACCTCGGCAATGGGCCGGAAGTGAAGTCCGTCAAGGCTGGGCAGGGAAACCTCGGGAAGTACCGTCATGACGAAATCCTAGCCGCCCTCGGCCACGGCTACCGCGTCCCGATCTTCAAAAAGCGACACCGATCCCGAAAAAAGATGCCGAAATTTCCCTGTCATTTAGCGGGATCGCGGTCCGGAAGGGAGTCCTAGTTCAGCACCAGATTCGTGTCCCCGGGCTGGCGGGCTGCCTCGTCGTGGGTGACCAGTACCACAGTTTTGGCGCGCAAGACGTGGCGGAGATCCGTCATCAGGGACTGCGCCGATTCGCTGTCCAGATGGGCCGTAGGTTCATCGAGTAGCAGCACGTCGGCACCCGCGAGCAGGGTCCGGGCGAC
>JBBRKU010000552.1:0-2246 GCA_038231735.1 Actinomycetales bacterium
CAAAATTGTGGAGATCTTCAAATTATGATGAATCACCAGTTTGCTGTCAGTTGAATCAGCTGTAATATTCTTGCGGTTTTTGTCTAAAATTTAAATTTAAAAACCAACATTTGTTTGCCATCATCTGGAATTTCTGGCTGTTCAAGTTCTTCGACGCCGGTGACCCGGACTGGCTGCTCGTGGTCAAAATGGCACTCTTCGCCCTCTTCGGCGCGCTGATGATCCTGGGCTGGCGCACCCGCATCGTCACCATCGTGACGCTGCTGATGTTCACCTCGCTGGCCGCCTTGGGTCCCACGTCGTCGGATTCGGCGGACAACGCCTTCCGCATCATGCTGATCTACAGCTGCTTCACGGACGGCTCGCTGAAATGGTCCCTCGACGCCCGGCGCAGACGGCTTCGGACCGAAAAGTCGGGCGGCCGCCGGCGCTCGCTGCCGACGCGGACACTGGTGCCGCTCTGGTTCGGGACAATTGTCCACAACTTCGCCGTCGTCGCCATCGGTGCCCAGGTGATCATCATTTACATGATCGCCGGGCTCGCCAAGGCCCGCGGGACGTGGTGGCGGGACGGAACCGCCATCTACTACCCGATGCACTCGGAAAACTTCAGCCCCTGGCCCGATCTGAACCATCTCCTGGTCAGCAACGACCTGATGGTGCACCTGATTTCCTGGGGCTCGGTGGCCATCCAGATCGTGTTCCCGCTGCTGCTGCTCACCCGCTGGACGCGCCGCCTGGCAGTTCTCGGCATGATCTGCATGCATGCGGGCATCGGCGTCTTCCTTGGCCTGAGCGTGTTCTCCCTGGCGATGGTGGCAGCGGATGTCATCTATCTCCGGGACTCGACCATGGATTCGATAGCGGGTTGGTTCCGGCGCCGGTTGCGTCGGAACAAAGAAACCGACCCCGCGCCCGCCACAGCCCCCGCCTGAAACCCGGCCCCCGCCGAGCCTGATTCAGCGGGTCAGAGGCCCAGTTCCGGCGCTCCGAGCCCGAAGACGTCCTTGAGGGCGCCCTGCGCCCCATACCAGCCGCACATCCCGTGCACCGCGGGTCCGGGCGGGGTCGACGACGAGCACAGGTAGACGCCGCGGGCCGGGGTGCGCCAGGGGTTGGCCGAGATGACCGGACGCTTGAGCAGCTGCAACAGCGTCACCGCACCGGCGCTGAAGTCCCCGCCGATGTAGTTCGGGTTGTATTCGCTGTACTCCTGCGCGGTGATGGTGTTCCGGGCCAGGACCACGTCGCGGAATCCCGGTGCGAACCGCTCGATCTGGCTGGTCACCGCCTCGGCCATGTCCACGGTCGACCCGGCCGGAACGTGGGTGTACGACCACAGCACGTGCTTGCCCGCCGGCGCCCGGCGGGGACCATAGGGGGTCGGCGGGCTGACCAGCACGTTGGGGTTGGCGGGGTGCCGGCCGGCCGCCACCTCCGCCTCTGAACGGGCCAGCGCGCCGCGCGTCCCGCCCAGGTGCAGGGTGGGAGCCATCGCCAGCTCGGGATTGCTCCACGGCACCGGCCCGGAGAGCGCAAAGTCCACCTTGCAGGCAGCGTTCCCGTATTTGAAGGAAGCCAGCTTGCGCAGGTAGTCCGCGGGCAGCTCCGGTCCGGCAATCTGGGCCAGCGCCGCCGCGGATACGTCCAGCAATACCGCCCGCGCCCCGGTCTCCGCTCGGGCCTGCGCCAGGGTGGAAATGGTGGTGTCCAGGACGATTTCGCCGCCGTGCGCCCGCAGGTCCTCCGCCATGGCATCGGCAATCACCTGTGATCCGCCCAGCGGGACGGGCCAGCCGCGGGCATGGGCGTGCGCGCCCAGCAGCATGCCGGCGCCGGAGGTGGAAAGCCGCGGCATCTTCCCGATCGAGTGCGCATTGACCCCAGCAATCATCGCCGGAGCCACGTCCTCCCGGAAGCGCACATTCCACAGCGGGCTGCCCTGCTCCAGCGTCCGCAGCGCGTACACCAGCGCAGCCAGCGGGTTCCGCGGCATCCGCAGCAGCTGATGCTGGGTAAAGTCCGTGACGCCGTCCAGCAGCCGCAGCACGGGCGCAAAGAGGCTCCGGTAAGCGGCACCATCGCGCCCCAGCCCGGCCGCCGTGCGCTCCAGGTCCCGGTACGCAATCCCGGCCCGGCCGCCGTCGAGCGGGTGCGCGTAGGAAATCTCCGGCACCACCAGCCCGATCCGCCGGTTCAGTTCGAACGCCTGGAAGAAAGGGGAAGCCAGCGCCATCGGGTGCACC
>JBBRKU010000553.1:0-2245 GCA_038231735.1 Actinomycetales bacterium
CGGAGGCCGCCCGGGCCATCGGGCTGCCCTTCACCCAAACGCTCACCCTGGTGGTGCTTCCGCAGGCCTTCCGCTCGGTGATTCCGCCGCTGTTCAGCGTCTTCATTGCGCTCCTGAAAAACACCACGGTTGCCGCCGGATTCTCCGTCGCCGAGTCCGGGGCCATCCGTGCCAACCTCAGCGAACGCGGTGAGCCGCAGCTGGTCGGGCTCCTCTGGGTGGCCCTGATCTTCATCCTTCTGGTCATCGGAGTGCTCGCCACGCTGCAACGGTACTTCGAGAAGAAATGGAAGGTTGCCCGATGACCTCGGTCCTCTTTGACGACCCCGGGCCCAAGGCCCGCGCCCGCAACGTCTGGCTCAGCATCGCGACGCTAATCGTGGTCCTGGCCATCTTCGGATTCATCATCTTCAGATTCGCCGAAAGCGGCCAGTTCACCGCCGCCAAATGGCGGATCTTCACCTTTCCGCTGGTCCAGCAGACCATCCTCACCAGCCTAGGCGCGACGCTCGCCGCCTTCGGGACTGCCGCCGTCGGAAGCCTGCTGCTGGGCATACTGCTTGCGTTCGGCCGGCTCTCGGACAAGCGCTGGATCAATCTGCCCTGCTACGGGTTCACCGAGCTGTTCCGCGCCGTGCCGCTGCTGATCCTGATGATGATCATGTATTACGGCCTGTCGCCGCTGGGCGTGCACGGCATCACCCCGTTTACCGCGGTGGTGGTTGGCCTGGTCCTGTACAACGGCTCCGTCCTGGCGGAGGTCTTCCGCGCCGGCATCGAGGCCCTGCCGCTGGGCCAGAAGGAGGCCGGCTACGCGATCGGCCTGTCCAAGACCAACGTCCAGGTGCTCATTCTGCTGCCGCAGGCGGTGCGCTCGATGCTGCCGGTGATCATCGCCCAGCTGGTGGTGATCCTCAAGGACACCGCCCTGGGCTTCATCGTCACCTACAACGAGATCCTGTTCCAGGCCAACTTCTTCGGCTCCCAGGCCCAGTACGGCTCCCCCGTCCTTCCGGCCCTCATCATCGCCGGTTTCATCTACATCGGGCTCTGCCTGATCTTGGCCGGCGCGGCCAAGTGGCTGGAGCTGCGGTTGCGCCGCGGCCGCAAGGTGGCCGCCGTGCCGATGGTTGAGGACGCCGGGGTGACCTTCGCGGGGACCAGCTAGCCGGCTGGCCCTGGGGCTGATGCCCGACGGCGGCGGGTGCCGTCAGCGCCTAACTAAGCCACTTCGTCAGCGCCTAACTAAGCCACTTCGTCAGCGCCGCCAGGCAGGCGCGGATGTCCGCGGCGGCGACGTGCTCGTCGTCGCTGTGCGCCAGCAGCGCGTCTCCGGGTCCAAAATTGACGGCCGGGATTCCCAGTTCGCTCAGCCTGGCAACATCCGTCCAGCCGTATTTTGGCTTCGGGTCGGCGCCAACGGCCGCGACGAAGCTGGCGGCGGCGGGAGCGTTCAGCCCCGGTCGTGCGCCGGCGGCGGCATCCGTCCGGACGACGTCGAACCCCTCCAGCACGGCGCGGACGTGCGCCTCGGCCGCGTCCGGCGATTTGTCCGGGGCGAAGCGGTAGTTGATCTCCACCACACAGGCATCCGGAATCACATTTCCGGCCGTTCCGCCGTTGATCTTCACCGCGTTCAGGCTTTCGCGGTAATCCAGCCCGTCCACCGTGATGGTCTGCGGCTGGTAGTCGTGCAGCCGGGCCAGGATCTCCGCCGCATCATGGATGGCATTGTGTCCCATCCAGGCCCGGGCAGAATGTGCTGCCCTGCCGCGGGTGGTGACTTCGAATCGGCTGGTGCCGTTGCAGCCGCCTTCCACCGTGCCGTCCGTGGGTTCCAGCAGGATGCCGAAATCCGCCTGCAGCCAGTCCGCATGGTCCCGGACCAGCCGGCCGAGTCCGCTCTTGGCCGCCTCGACTTCCTCATGGTCGTAGAAGACAAAGGTGACATCCTTGGTCGGCTCGGTGACGGCGGCCGCCAGCGCCAGCTGCACCGCTACACCGCCCTTCATGTCCGTGGCACCGCGGCCGTAGAGCACCTCGCCGTCCCAGCTGCTGGGCACCGTACCGTGGGAGCCCGCCGTCGTCGGCAGCGGAACCGTATCCAGGTGCCCGGCCAGGATGACGCGCTCCGGGCGGCTCAGAGTGGTCCGGGCCATGATCGAATCACCGTTGCGAAGGATCTCCAGGTGGCCCAGGGCCCGCAGCGCATCCTCCACGGCGTCGGCCAGGCGGGTTTCATTGC
>JBBRKU010000554.1:0-2238 GCA_038231735.1 Actinomycetales bacterium
TCATGGCCGCCGCCGCCAAGCACACCATCGTCCAGGTCTCCGAGATCGTCCCCACCGGGGCCCTGGACCCGGAGGTCGTGGTGACCCCGGGAATCTACGTCAACAGCATTGTGAAGGTGGCCTGAGATGAGCAGCCAGACAAGCATCCAGACTTCCGAGACGCCGCTGGGCCGCGACGAGCTCGCCCGGCTCGTGGCCCGCGACATCGCGCCCGGCTCGTTCGTGAACCTGGGCATCGGCCAGCCCACGCTGGTCTCTAACTACCTGCAGCCGGAGCAGAACGTCACGCTCCACACCGAAAACGGCATGCTGGGCATGGGCCCGGTGGCCGTGGGGGACCAGATCGACGGCGACCTCATCAACGCCGGCAAGATCCCCGTCACCGAACTCCCCGGGGCCGCGTACTTCCACCACGCCGATTCGTTTGCGATCATGCGCGGTGGCCACCTGGACATCTGCGTCCTGGGCGCCTTCCAGGTCTCCGCCACCGGCGACCTCGCCAACTGGCACACCGGCGAGCCGGACGCCATCCCCGCCGTCGGCGGGGCCATGGACCTGGCCACGGGCGCCAAGGACGTCTTTGTCATGATGACCTTGCTGACGCGCGACGGCACCGCCAAGTTGGTCGGGTCCTGCACCTACCCGCTCACGGGCATCGGCTGCGTGACGCGCGTGTACACGGACAAGGCCGTGTTCCTGACGGGGCCCCGCGGGGTGAGCGTCCGCGAAACCTTTGGCCGCACTTTTGAGGAGGTCCAGGCCCTGGTGCCGCTGCCGCTGACGGTGGCCAGCGCCGTCGTCGAGCTCTGACTCCCGACAATAGGATTGGTAACCATGACCGACGCAGCGACAGCTGGAGCCCCGCAGGCCAGCGACCAGTACGTCCAGTCGCTGGCGCGCGGGCTGTCCGTGATCCGGGCGTTTGATGCGGGCAACCCCGCCATGACGCTCAGCGAGGTCGCGGCCCGCACGGACCTCGCGCGTGCCACGGCCCGGAGGTTCCTGCACACCCTGGTGGAGCTCGGCTACGTGCGCACGGACGGCAAGACCTTCGCGCTCACGGCCAAGGTGCTCCAGCTTGGGTACTCCTATCTGTCCGCACTGTCCCTGCCGCAGCTGGCTCAGCCGCACCTGGAGGAACTCTCCGGAAAACTGGGGGAGTCCACATCCGCGGCCGTGCTGGACGGCACGGACATCTCCTACGTGGCCCGCGTGACCACGCGCCGCATCATGACCATCGGCATCACCGTGGGGACGCGCTTCCCGGCCCATGCGACCTCCATGGGACGGGTTCTGCTGGCGGGTCTGCCCCAGCCCAAGCTGGCGGAATACCTCGCCGCGGCGGAGCTGACGGCCATCACGCCCCGGACCGTTGCCACGGCCAGGGACCTCGTGGGCGTGCTGGACGCGGTCCGAACCCAGGGCTGGTGCCTGCTGGACCAGGAACTGGAAATCGGGCTGATGTCCATTGCCGCACCGGTCTGGAACCACAACGCCGGCGAGGTGGTGGCCGCTGTCAACGTCTCGCTCTCCACGCAGAACGTCGCAGGCCGGCGGGACCCGGAGGCATACCTCGAGTCCGTCCGGCAGCACGTCGTGGAGACCGCGAGGGCCATTTCACAGGACGTATCGGCGAAGCACTAGCATTGCGGCCCGCCAACTCTCGCGGGATATTCGTAGCTCGGAGGTGTCCCCGGCGGGTCCGTCGCAGATGAACCGGGCGGCAAGTAACCAGCAAATGCCTCAACTGGGCCGGAATGCTTGCATACCCCGATAACTAGTTGGAGGTAAATCCTTCTTGCTTCAGCCGATCAGCCACGCCCTGTGGCATCGTTGAGCAGGCATCAGGCTGATTCAACCTATCCGCGTGGGCGGATGCTGCGTCATGAATGCCAATCGTGGCCACAGCAGCTTGCCATCCGCCCATGCCTCGCAGCTCCTGTGGAACCCAGACGTTAGCTTCTCCGTTGACCAGCTGCCATACGCCCTGATCGACGCCCGGCCCAAGGTAAATACCGCCGCCCTTCGCCCTGGTCACCAGGTTGGGCAGAGGCAGAACCCCCATGAGCTGTGCAGATTGATACTCTGTCATCTGCCAGGGCGCTTCGTTGAAGTAGTACCAGCTGGCCGCACAGACGCCGTAGAGATGCGGACCGAACTGCGCATAGTTCAAATAGAGCTCTGCGATTCGCTGACTTGAAAGCGTAAAACTGAACTCGGTCGCGAGGCCGGCCTCCA
>JBBRKU010000555.1:0-2237 GCA_038231735.1 Actinomycetales bacterium
CGACGGCGTCCCATGTCTGGTATTCCGGACACAAGAGTGCTTTCATAGACTCTGTGGGTGCCCGCCGGTGCGGGACCCTTAAGTACGGTATCCCGGACAGGCTGCGCCAGCCAGCCAGCCACAGTCCGCCAGACCGCCGCTGTCGACCATCCGCTCACGAAGCGAGGATCACATGACCACCCGGACCAAACCGCTATCCAAGGTTCCCGCAGCGGAAAACACGCTGCGGGTGCTCAAGCTGCTCGCCTCCAAGCGCGGCCCGATGGCGGCCTCCACCATTGCGTCCAGCCTGGGTCTGCCGCGCTCCAGCGTCTACCATCTGCTGGGCGTGATGGAACAGAATGGCTTTGTGCTGCATCTGCACGAGGAGCAGCGCTACGGTCTGGGGATCAGCGCGTTTGAGCTCAGTTCCGCCTATTCCCGGCAGGAGCCGCTCTCCCGGCTGGGCCGGCCTATGCTCGCCGCGCTGGTGGACGGCATCGGCGAGAGCGCCCACCTGGCGGTGCTGCATGGCCGTGATGTCCTGTACATCGTGGAGGAGCGGGCCAAGAACCGCCCCTCCCTGGTCACCGACGTCGGAGTCCGCCTGCCCAGCCACCTCACCGCCAGCGGGCGCGCCATCCTCGCCGCCCTGCCCAAGTCGCAGGTTCGGGCGCTGTACCCCAACGCCGCCGCCTTCATCTCACGCCATGAAACCGAGTCGCCGATCCTGAAATATTCGGTGCTGCAATCGCATCTGGATCAGGTCCGGCAGCGCGGTTATGCCACCGAACACGGTGAAGTGACGCCCGGTTTCGGCTCCGTTGCGGCGCCCGTGACGGACCACGTGGGCTGGCCGACGGCGGCCGTTGCTGTGACCTTCCTGGAGGATACGGTCCCCGTCGAGCAGTGGCCCGAGCTTGCCCGGCGGGTGCAGAAGGTGGCGGATGAGCTGTCGAACCGGATCCACGGCCGCCCCGCCTCCTGACGCCTTGCAGCCTTGCCCTGCAGCCTTGCCGCCTCCTGACGCCCCGACCAGCGCGCCGCATCGCAGGCTAAGACGATTAAGTCTGGAATCCCGGACAGCTCGGGCCGGAAACCCATTGGTGTGCGAAGCCGCACGGGCTTTCATGGAGATAGAGACTTTCCTTCCCTCCGGAATCACATCCGGATCCACCGAATTACCGAAGAATTACCGAAAATTTAGGAGTAGACATGGCACACGCTGATTTCCATACCGGTGCCCGCCCCGTCCGGGCAGCCCGCGGCACGGAGCTGACGGCGAAGAGCTGGCAGACGGAAGCCCCGCTGCGGATGCTGATGAACAATCTGGACCCGGAGGTTGCCGAGCGTCCGGATGACCTGGTGGTCTACGGCGGCACCGGCCGGGCGGTCCGCAGTTGGGACGCGTTCGACGCGATCACGCGCACCCTGACCACGATGGAAAAGGACGAGACGCTGCTGGTCCAGTCCGGCAAGCCGGTCGGGGTATTCCGCACGCACGAGTGGGCGCCGCGGGTGCTGATCGCGAACTCCAACCTGGTGGGCGACTGGGCCAACTGGCCGGAATTCCGCCGGCTGGAGGCTGAAGGCCTGATGATGTACGGCCAGATGACGGCCGGTTCCTGGATCTACATCGGCACCCAGGGCATCCTGCAGGGCACCTTCGAGACCTTCGCCGCGATCGCGCGCAAGCTCTTCGCCGACGAGAACGCGACGCTGGCCGGCACGCTGACCCTCACCGGCGGCTGCGGCGGCATGGGCGGGGCCCAGCCGCTGGCCGTCACCCTCAACGGCGGCGCCTGCCTGATTGTCGACGTCGATGAGAGCCGCCTGCGCCGCCGGGAGGGCAAGCGCTACCTCGACGACGTCGAAACGGACCTTGAGGCGGCCCTGGCCAAGGTGCTGGCCGCCAAGGCGGAAAAGCGTCCGCTCTCGGTGGGCTACGTCGGCAACGCCGCCGAGGTCTTCCCGGCGCTGCTGCGCCGGCACAAGGCCGGCGAGTTCACCGTGGACATCGTCACGGACCAGACCAGCGCGCATGACCCGCTGAGCTACCTGCCCACCGAATACAGCGTGGAGCAGTGGGACGCCGAGGCGAAGGCGGATCCGGACGGGTTCACCAAGAAGGCGCAGAACTCGATGGCGCGCCACGTGCAGGCAATGGTCGAATTCCAGGACGCCGGTGCCGAGGTCTTCGACTACGGCAACTCCATCCGCGACGAGGCCCGCAAGGGCGGCTACAGCCGCGCCTTCGA
>JBBRKU010000556.1:0-2232 GCA_038231735.1 Actinomycetales bacterium
CAGACTCGATCATCAGTTCTCCGCGCAGTCCGTGTCCGGCCAGCCGCTCCCGGTACGGCGCCGTGCTGGTTTGGGTAGAGGCGCCAGCCATGGCGACCAGGGCGAAGTCCAGCTCGCCCGGCCCCGAGGATGCCTGCCGCGCGGCTGCCTCCGTGGCGGTCTGCAGCGAGCTGAGAGCGCCGTCGAATCCCCCGGATAACGGGTTTCCTGAGCCGGCCCGGCCGTAGCCAAGGCAGTGGCCCGAGGCGTCCAGAATGACGGCACGCGTGGAGGTGCCGCCGGCGTCGATGGCAAGAAATTTCTGCATTGTTATCATTCCGTATCCGACGTGACTTGACACACATTAGCTCGTGAGAATAGTTTTCCTACAACGACGCAAACTTAGAAACGGATTTTCATCATGCCGACCATCACGAAGCCCCACGCAGTCCATACTGCGGTCGGTGTTGTGAGCCGCATTCAGGCAAAGCTACCTGAAATGCCGGCGGCCATGGCGAAGATCGCGGCCTTCCTGCTGGAGCATCCGCGCACACCGCTGGAGTTCTCCATCATGGAGCTGGCGGAGCAGACCGGCACGTCCGCAGCGACCGTCACCCGTTTCTGCCGGCTCATTGGCTACGCGGGGTACGTTCCGTTCCGCGTGGCGATTGCGGCCGACGCCGGGCGCAGCGATGCGCGCGAGTCCTGGAAGGCGGACATCGGCCGCGCCTTCGGTCCCGACGACTCGCCGGGTGACGTGCTGAGCACGCTGCTCAATGCGCATGTCCGCTCCCTGCAGGAGACGGCGTCGGTGATGGATCTGGTCCTGATGAAAAAGATTGCCCGCAAGATTGCTCTCAGCACCCATGTGGACATCTACGGGATCGGGGGCAGCGCCGTGATGGCCAAGGAGATGCAGTCGCGGCTGTACCGGATCGGGATCAATACGCACCATTGGTCGGAAGTCCATGCCGGACTGACCAGTGCCGCCATCCAGGACGGGAGCTGCGTGGCGATCGGCATCTCCAATACCGGCCGGACCGAGGAAACCATCCAGATGCTGCGCCAGGCCGGGGCGTCGGGAGCGCTCACGGTGGCCCTGAGCAACAAGCCCGATTCGCCGCTGGCCGAGGCCGCGGACCTGCAGATCATCACCTCCGTGCACGAACAGTTCCTGCAGCCCGACGATCTGTCCGCCAAGCACGTCCAGCTCTTTGTCCTTGACCTGCTCTATCTGCTGGTGGCGCAGGAGAATTTCACCCAGTCAACCAACAAGCTGGCGGCCTCCGCCGTCGCCGTGGCGCCACACCGCCGGTCCTACCGTGCACTATCCAGATCCGGCCAGCCCGGCACGCGTGCCCCGAGGCCTATGGATCGGGAAAGAGGGAACGATGCCTAATCTTGTCCGCAGTTATATGCAGGAAGTTTCCTCCCGGCTGGAGCAACTGGCTGCGGAGGCGGAAGCCGGCGCGCTGGATGCTGCGGTGGAGCTCATTGTCGAGGCCATCGAGGCCGGCGGCGTGGTCCAGGCCTTTGGGACGGGCCATTCAGAGGCATTTGCGATGGAAATCGCCGGCCGTGCAGGAGGCCTGATCCCCACCAACAAGATTGCCCTTCGGGACGTGGTCCTTCGCGGCAGCAGGGACGCGGGAACCCTGAAGGGGTCCTCGCTGGAAAGGGATCCCGCCGTCGTCGAAGAGTTGTTTGATATTTCCCCGGTAGCTGAGCAGGACGTGTTCATCATTGCCTCAAATTCCGGGGTGAACGGCTCCATCGTGGGGCTGGCCCTGCTGGTCAAGTCCCGCGGACACAAGCTCATCGCCGTCACCAGCCTGGAGCACACGGCGGCCGTGGAGACGAAGCATCCCAGCGGCGTCCGTCTCAGCGAGGTGGCGGACATTGTCATCGACAACAAGGCCCCTTTTGGGGACACCACCTTGGAGCTTGCCGGGGGCGGAGGCGTTGGTGCGGTTTCATCCATTACGGCGGCGTTTATAGCCCAGCTGCTCACAATCGGGGCCGCCGAGCGCATCCGAGCGGCCGGGAAAACGCCGCCGATCTATATCTCCGCGAACATTCCGGGCGGCGACGAACACAACCGGGCACTCGAAGACCTCTACCAGAACCGGATCCGGCGGGACGCATGACTGATCGGGACCCCACAGACCGACGTAGCGCTCGGCGAACCAACAATCAATCGCTCCACCAAGGGAAGGCAGTAACAATGAACATTCAGAACAAGCCACTGGAACG
>JBBRKU010000557.1:0-2232 GCA_038231735.1 Actinomycetales bacterium
AGGGTGTTGCAGATGACGTCGGTGCGCGTGTCCTGCCAGACGATCGCGTTGTAGAGCGGCCTGCCGGTGCGCCGGTCCCACACGACGGCGGTCTCCCGCTGGTTGGTGATGCCGACGGCGGCAATGTCGTGCCGGGTCAGGTTCGCCTTGGAGAGCGCGGAGCCGATCACCTCGCGGGTGTTGTCCCAGATTTCCATCGGGTTGTGCTCCACCCAACCGGGCTTCGGGAAGATCTGCTCGTGCTCCTTCTGCCCGCTGGAGACGATGTTGCCGTCGTGGTCGAAAATGATCGCCCGGCTGCTGGTGGTTCCCTGATCAATGGCAATGACGTACTGGCTCATGGTGACTTCCTTGTCTAATAGCGATTTACGGAGTTGCGGTGAAAACAATCGGCAGCACTGCTGCCACGATCCCGGCCAGGCTTCCGCCGACCAGCGGACCCACGATCGGAACCCAGGAGTAGCTCCAGTCGCTTGACCCCTTGCCCTTGATGGGAAGGAGTGCGTGGGCGATGCGCGGTCCCAGGTCACGGGCCGGGTTGATGGCATAGCCGGTCGGACCACCAAGGGAGGCACCGATACCGACGACCAGGAGCCCGACGGCCAGCGGCCCGAGGCCCGACGGCGTTCCACCGAAGGTCAGGATGACGAAAACCAGCACGAAGGTACCGATGATTTCGGTGATGACGTTCCAGGGATATGTGCGGATCGCCGGACCGGTGGAAAAGACACCCAGCTTGTTGGCGGCCTCCGGCTCCGCGTCGAAGTGCTGCTTGTGCGCCAGCCAGCAGACGACGGCCCCGAGGAAGGCTCCGATCAGTTCACCGCCGAAATAGGTCAGCGACGAGAGAAAATCGATCGGAATGCCGGGAACGAACTCACTCTTGCCTTTGGCGGCACTGTTGAGGATGATGCCCAGCGTCACGGCCGGATTCAGGTGAGCCCCGGACCTGGCGGCAACGAAGACACCTGCGAAGACGGCAAGGCCCCATCCCCAGGTGACCATCAAAAACCCGCCGCCGTTGCCCTTTGTGCCCTTGAGCGCCACGTTGGCGACCACGCCACAACCCAGCAGGGTCAGCATGCCCGTTCCGAAGATTTCGGACAGGAAAATAGTTCCAAGATTCATCTACGTTGACTCCTCTGATCTGGCTATTCTGTTGTTGGGTATTCAGTTGTCGGGCGGCCCCGGTTAAAGCCGCCCGTTCTTGAGCCCTTGCTCCCCCCAGGGGCGGCTAGGCGTTCAAGCTTTCTGCCCGGACCGAGTGACAACGGTCCAGAATTTCTTCCGCATAGCGGATCTCCTCGCTGCACCGTGCGGCATCCCAGCCCAGCGGCCCGCTCAGAGCCTGCGCCGTTTCGGCCAGCAGCTCCGCGCTCACCAGTCCGCGGAAGGCCAGCGAGGTGCGGCGGATGAGCACATCGATCAGGTGGCCGATCTGCTCGTGCTCGACCATGAACGCCAGCTCCCGGCTGCTCAGCTCAGGGGTGGAATTGAAGACGATGTCCTCCCCCGCCTGCAGATGGCCTATGACCTCCGCTGCCCGGGTCCCGTAGCGGGTCAGCAGCACCGCCACGCGGGCGGCGTCCACCGTGCCGCCGGCATGGCTGCGGATCCACTGCTCGACGCCGGCATCGTTGCGCGGGAATCCCGCGCCTCCGCCAATGGGCAGGTTGGCCGTGGAGACCCGGCGCTCCGCGCCGAGGATGGTCAGCACGTCGTTGGTGAGGTGTTCGCTCAGGGCACGGAACGTGGTCCATTTGCCCCCCACCAGGCTCAGGACCGGAACACTCCGACCGGCCAGAGCGCGGTCGCTCCGCTCGATCCGGTAGTCCCGGGACACGAAGCCGGGCTGGGTCTGGTCGTGGCGCGGCAGCGGGCGGATGCCGGCGAAACTGTAGACAATGCTGTCCCGGGTGACCTCGATCCGCGGAAATACATGCCCGATCAGATCGAAGAAGTAGTCAACTTCCTCCGCTGTGCAGACGGCGTCCTGACCCAGGTCCGCATCGATGTCCGTCGTTCCCACCAGCACCCGGTCCCCCATCGGGTAGATCAGCACAATCCGTCCGTCGGTGTGTTCGAAGAACATCTCCCGGCCCGCGCAGGCCGTCAGCAGCTCCGGATGGTCCAGCACAATGTGCGAGCCCTTGGTACCGCCCATGAATCGGGTTGCGGTCCCCAGGGCCGCGTTCGTCTGGTCAACCCAGGCGCCGGTCGTGTTGATGATGA
>JBBRKU010000558.1:0-2228 GCA_038231735.1 Actinomycetales bacterium
ACCAGTACCTGGCCGAAATCGTGCACCGGGCAGTCGGATTCAGCCGAGAAGATATCCCGCAGCCCATCCAACTCGTCCGCGGACGGGTGCCAGCCGGACGGACGCGCCGGACTAACGGTCGTAGGCTCCAGCAGACCGCACGCCGCAGCTCCTTCCAACGCCAGCTGGGGTCCAACACTGCAAAGGACCAGCACCGAATCCCGCACGGTGACGCTCTCCAGCGAGGCCAGCAAGAAGCCGCAGGTTCCGTGGTCCGGGACGGCGGGACCACCGGACAAGGCCAATTCCCAGACCTCGAGTGTTGCCCTGAACTGCTCGTCGAGGCACTGCCTGCCCGCCAGCAGGCGCGCACAGGCCTCCGATTCCAGCGAGATGGCCCTGCGAGGGGCCTTCGCCAGAGGATCGGCCGCGTCCCTGGCCAGCATCTGCGGTCCTGATTCGTACGTGCTCCCCCGGAAAATCAGCTCGGCGTTCAGGGCGCTGTCGGTGATTCGACTCACCGGGTTGCCAGGCCAGCCGCAACAGTCCTTATCAGCGCAGTCATAGCTTCGCCAATGCTCCGGGCCGACATACCAGGAATGCTTCACCGGTTTGCCGGCCCTGGCCAGGGCAGTTTCCAACGTTTCCATCATTTTCCGCTGCGGAATCCGAACAGGCTCCACCCAGTCCCTGCTGCCGAACACCGCCAGCAGAGCTCCATCAGCGCTCTTGTCCTCGGCAAGATAACAGAGGAATTCCCCGACATACCTATCGAGGTCTGTGGGTGGAGTCCCGCGGACCGAGGCCCGGATTCCGGACCCCCAGTCGGCCGGCAGGCCATCGGCAGACGGCCGGTTTCCAGAGGCCCCTAAAGCACCGGTCCTGCCAGCAACAGACATCCCGCGTTCGGTTGCGCAGCCGGCGGCGAAATCTGACTCGCGCAGGTTTGTACGCAGGGTCGCCCCAATGACATTGCCCGACATGGTGATACAGACCAGGCTGTCCACCGGCCAATACCCTAACGCGTGGGATATGTAGCTGAGGATGTCCTCGCCTTTGCTGAACGAAAGCCGCGGTTCTGTGGTCATAGCTCCACCATCGCGGCCCCGCCAACCACGGGCCAGTGCCGATCCGCGTTATGTGCGGCTAATCAGACCAACCACCACCCTGTGCAGGACTAGTCAGCAGAGCCTGGACCACGGGAGGCACCGAACCCGGAGGAACCGGAGTCGGAGGAACCGGAGTCGGAGGCACCGGACCCTGTGGTGCCCGAGTCGGAATTGCCTGACACGGAGGCACCCGGCCGGGAAGTCCTGACTTCCGCCCGGTACTGCTGGCGGCGCCGACGGTTGTCCGCCATCGCCTGGCGCAGCGGCGGAACATACACCCCTTCGAGCGCCATCCGGCGCCGGACCTCTCGACGGCTCAAGAGCACTCCGGTGGCCCCGATCGCGATCATCACCAGCTGGATCGAGAGCGCAATCCGGAAGGAGTCCAGCGCGTAGAGCTGCCCGTGGGAAAAGCCGCTGTTGTTCAGCAGATCCAAAGTCAACCCGACAATGTACATGGTCAGCAGCGCCGCGCAGAAGCCCCCGACATTGACGATCCCCGTAGCCGTCCCCATCCGGTGCGCCGGGTTGAAGGTGCGGGCAAAATCGAACCCGATCATCGAGGCCGGGCCGCCCAGAGCCAGCACCAGAACCAGCACCACAAGCAGCCAAACCGGCGCCCTGCCTGGGTAGGTCAGCGTCACCAGCCAGGCGACGGCAATAGCGGCAGAGATCAGCAAGACCATGGTGGAGCGGCGCAGCGGATGGCGTCCCACCCACCCACCCAGCAGAGGCCCGCACACCATGCCGACCACGACAAACAGGCTCATCAGCACCGAAGCGGTGGCGGGATCAAGGCCCTGCCCGGAGACCAGGAACGGATAACCCCAGGTCATGACGAATACCGTGCCGGAGAACTGGGTGGTGAAGTGGCTCCACAGTCCAAGCCGGGTGCCCGGCTGCCTCCATGCCCGGGTCAACGCCGCCCCTGTGTCACGGAGTCCGGAGTGGGCCTCAACAACCGGAGCATCCGCGGGCCGGTTGCGCAGAATCGCTGCGGCCAGCACAAACGCCAGCAGGGACAGTCCGGCGGCCCCAAGGAAGGCCTGGCTCCAGCCCAGTTCGTGAAGCACCAGCACGAAGGGGATGACACTGATCAGCTGGCCTATCTGGCCCAGTTGTCCGGTCATCTGTGTCAGC
>JBBRKU010000559.1:0-2224 GCA_038231735.1 Actinomycetales bacterium
CCCGGACGTGGCGGAAGCCGTCGAATCGGCGGCCCTGGCCGGGCTCGTCGCGGCCGCACCGCTGGCCCTGCTGCTGCATGAGGAGGCCACACTCCCGCTGGGGGCCGCCGTCGAACGTCACCGCGGACGGCTGGATGCCAATCACGGCGGGGAAATCCTGCTCATCGTGGGTCCGGAGGGCGGCATCAGCGGCCGCGAAGTGGAGTTGCTGATCGCCGCAGGTGCGGAAATGGCCAGGCTTGGACCGCACGTCCTGCGCTCCTCAACGGCCGGCCCTGCCGCCGTCGCGCTTCTTAGCGAGCAGTTGCACCGCTGGTAGCGGCCGCCGGGTGGGGTCCAATGGTGAGGTGCCCTAGCGGACGGCTAGCGACTTACTGTCCACGCCTGGCTGGGCGGAGGGATCCGCGGGATCCCTGACGAAGACCCGAAGCTCATAATTTCCAGCCGGGGGAGCCACCGTGAAGCCGAAGTCGCCCAGCTGGGAGGGGCCGCTGCTGATGGCGGTGCTGCCGGAGAGATACACGCTCTTGGTGCCGGAATTGTCCGCCTTGAGCAGTTGCCAGTTCAGCTTGCCGTCCGCGGATATGCCCCGCCCGCTGACCTTCACTGGGTCCGACTGGGTGGCCATATCCGGCGGGTCGGTCACCCAGACCGGCGCCAGGTAGGCTCCTTCGCGGGCCAGCGGCCTGTCCAGTTTGATCTTGCCGAAGGCCAGATAATCGGTGTGGCCGTCCACCAGAATGTCCACCTGGACCGACTGGTTGGCCTGGATCAGTCCGGCGTTGGCTGCGGCCGCGGTGGCGGTGTAGACCAACTGCTGGATGGCCCTGTGGGCGATCCCGTCGTCCACGCCGGTACTGAAGGCATCGGAGGAGATGTCCACCGTGATCACGTTCTTGGCGGAGATCGAGGCGCCCACCTTGGAAGCCGGCTTCCACGGGGTGAAGTAGTCGCCGTCCAGCGGTTTCTGGCTGGTCATGGCCTGCAGGGCCGCCTGGATCAGATCCCCGGTGCCGCTGAAGGGCAGGAACTCGCGGTACAGGAAGACGTCGTTATTGCTGTGCCCCAGCCAGTAAACCGGAACCTTGGAGGCGCTTTGCGCTGTTTCCAGCGGCGCGCTGGTGACGGTGGAGGTTGGCGCCGGTCCGCCCGCCGGCGGCATGGTCGAATCGAACGACGACGGCGCCCCGGTGCCGCTGCAGCCGGCCAGGAACAGGGCGGCACAGACGACGGCGGCGGGCACGAGTCTGCGGCCGACGGCTGCCGACCTTGATGACCCCCCTGGGGCCGTGGTGTTGGCTGCTGTCCTGATGGGTACTGTCCTTCGGTCACGCCTCGAATGTGTGGCTGAGGGCTGGTTTTTCCTCTATTCAGCTTGGCACAGGGCCGGCGGCCGAACGGACCGCACGGCGGCGGGGGACCGAACTGAAACCGTATCGAAACCCTTTTGAGACCGGGCCGATATTCTCTGGGGATCGGCCGGGGACGGCGCTGCCGCCCGACGGCCCACCCGCGGCCGGCTCAGTGGCAGGCGGTCCTGCCGTGTTCGGGCCCCGTTGCCGTAGGATGGGGATGAAGTATTCGACATGAATTCAAGGACGATCCAAGGAGAGATCCCAGGCCCGGGCGGGCCGAACCTATGACAGACACAGCATCGGGCAACAGCGCATCACGGCCGCTGGTTCAGGCGGCCGCCGCATCATTCCCGCACTCAGTAGCCAACGTACGCACGGAGATCGTCTCCTTCGAATCCCCGGAACAGATGGTCCAGTCCCTGGGTACCCACGATGAGGCGCTGCGGTTTGTCGAGGCCAGCTATCCGTCGGTGGACTTCCACGCCCGCGGCAATGAGCTGTCCATTACCGGTCCGGCCGCGGACGTTCCCCGCATCATGCGGCTCTTTGAGGAGGTCCGCGGACTGGTGGAACGGCAGACGATTGTGACCCCCGCCGTACTGGAACAGCTTGTCACGATGCTGCACTCGCAGGCGGCGGCCTCGCCGGTGGACGTCCTCACGCACAACATCCTGTCCAACCGCGGCCGGACCATCCGCCCCAAGACGCTGAACCAGAAGAACTACGTTGACGCCATCGACGCGAACACGATTGTCTTCGGTATTGGCCCGGCGGGTACCGGTAAGACGTATCTGGCGATGGCCAAGGCGGTCCAGGCGCTGCAGCAGAAGGAGGTCAACCGGATCATCCTCACCCGCCCCGCGGTGGAG
>JBBRKU010000560.1:0-2217 GCA_038231735.1 Actinomycetales bacterium
AACCTCCTGGCCGACATCACGCCGCTGCGGGAAAGCCCGGACTACCGGCGGCTGTGGCTGGGGCTGGGTCTGTCCTCGATCGGAACCCAGCTGACCGTCGTGGCCGTGAGCCTGGAGGTTTACAGTCTCACCCAGTCCACACTCGCCGTCGGCGTGCTGGGGATATTCGCCCTGGTGCCGCTGGTGATCGCGGGACTGTACGGCGGCTCGATAGTGGATGCCCATGACCGGCGCACGGTGGCACTGCTGTCCTCCGGGGCGCTGTGGCTGGTCACCATCTGCATTGCCCTGCAGGCCTGGCTGGGACTGCACCAGGTCATGGTGCTCTACATCCTGGTCGCCTTCCAGTCCGCGGCGGCCGGGATCAACCAGCCGGCGCGCAGCGCTATCATCCCCCGGCTGGTGCGGCGTGAGCTGCTGCCCGCGGCCAACGCGCTGAGCATGATTGTCTTTGGGCTGGGCACCACCGTGGGCCCACTGGCCGCCGGGGTGCTGGTGGCCAGCGTCGGCTACGGCTGGACCTACACCGTTGATGTGCTGACGTTCACTGCCTCCTTGTGGGCGCTGTTCAAGCTCCCGCCGCTGCCACCCGAGGGAGAGGTGCGCCGTGCCGGTTTCCGCTCCGTGCTGGAGGGCCTGAAGTTCCTGGGCAGCCGCCACAACGTGCGGATGACCTTCCTGGTGGATCTGTGCGCCATGGTATTTGCCCTGCCCCGGGCCCTGCTGCCCGCCATCGGCGCGGTCTGGTTAGGCGGCGGAGCGGCTACGGCCGGTCTCCTGCTCGCGGCCATAGCGGCCGGGTCCCTGCTAGCCGCGCTCTTCTCCGGCCCGCTGGGCCAGGTCCGCAGGCAAGGCCTGGCGGTGGTCTGGAGCATCACCGTCTGGGGCGCTTCCATCATTGGGTTGGGAGCGATGATTGCGATGGGCGGAAGGCACGCGGGCGAAGGCACGTCGCCGTGGATCGTCGGCGCCGTCTTCTGCCTGGTGGTATCCGGGATCGCGGATTCGGTGAGCGGCGTCTTCCGTTCCACCATCCTGCAGTCCGCGACTCCGGACAATATGCGCGGAAGGCTGCAGGGCGTCTTCATCGTCGTCGTCACCGGCGGCCCGCGTCTGGGCGACCTGTTCGCGGGCGGCGCGGGCCAGCTTCTGGGCGAGGCCATGGCCGCCATTGTCGGAGGCATCCTGTGCATCGCGGCAGTCTGGCTGATGGCCCGGATCCAGCCCCGGTTCATCCACTACGACGCCCGCTATCCCGAGCCCTGAGCCCCAAACCCGACACCTCGCATGGGCGGCTCTGACTTCTGACCATGTTCGACGGCGACACGCCGGCCAAAGTGGGGACACGCCGTCGTCGGCCCTCTTTTTGGAGGCAAAGGTGGTCAGATCTCAGAGCCGCCCCCGGCAGCGGACGACGGGAATGCCTCGGGAGACAGGATAATGACGCCGTCTGGCAGATCGCCAGGATCCAGCCCCGGTTCATCCTCTACGACGCCTCCATCCCGAGCCCTGAGCCCCAAACCCGACACCTCGAGTGGGCAGCTCTGACTTCTGACCATGTTCGACGGCGACACGCCGGCCAAAGTGGGGACACGCCGTCGTCGGCCCAGCTGTTGGAGGCAAAGGTGGTCAGATCTCAGAGCGGCGCCGGCGGCAGACGCCGGGAATGGCTCAAGACAGCGGATAATGACGCCGGGAACACCGAAAGCGGGCGGTTCGTTCCCATATTGGCCACCCGCCGCCGGAGAAGCCGCAGAAGGAGAAGCAAAGTGCACAGGCATTACAACGGTTTGAAGACCGCCGCCCTCTTTGGCGTGCTCTGGGCCGTGCTGCTGGGCATCGGGGCCATCCTGGGCGCCGGGATGCGCAGCGCCGCACCGATCTGGATTTTTGCCCTGATAGGGGTCGGCACCACGGCCTACGGCTACTGGAACAGCGACAAGATCGCCATCCGGTCCATGCAGGCGTACCCGGTGACGGAGGAGCAGGCCCCGGCCATCTACCGGATTGTGCGGGAACTCTCCACCCGCGCCAACCAGCCGATGCCGCGCATCTACATCTCGCCCACCGAGGCGCCCAATGCGTTCGCCACCGGCCGCAATCCGCAGAACGCCGCGGTCTGCTGCACCGAGGGCATCCTGCGGATCCTTGACGAGCGTGAACTGCGCGGGGTCCTGGGGCACGAGCTGATGCATGTCTACAACCGGGACATCCTGA
>JBBRKU010000561.1:0-2209 GCA_038231735.1 Actinomycetales bacterium
CCGCGCCGCGCAGCGAGGCGATGTCCCCGCCGTCGAAGCCCAGGCTAAAGAGAACCTCGTCCGTGTGCTGTCCCAGGACCGGGGGTGCGGTCCTGATGGAAGCCGGCGTGCGGGTGAGCCTGATCGGGCAGCCCACCACCTTGAGGGCTCCCGCCGTCGGATGCTGGAGCTCGGCCACCATGCCGCGGGCCAGTACCTGCGGATCCTTCACCGCCTCATCGACGGTCTGGATGGGGCCGACGGGAACGCCTGCCGCATCCAGGCACTGCACCCATTCGGCGGTGCTGCGGGTCAGCATGACGTCCTCGATCAGCGGGATCAGGACGTCCCGGTGCGCGACTCGGGACGGGTTCTTGGCGAAGCGTTCATCCGCCAGCAGGTCCTCCCGATCCAGCGCGCCGGCGAAGCGTCTCCACAGGCCGTCATTGCCCACCGCGACCATGACGAACCCGTCCGCAGTGGCAAAGGCCTGGTAGGGCGCAATGGTGGGATGGGCCGAGCCGTAGCGTCGTGGGGTTTCGCCGCTCGCAAAGTAGCCGCTGGAGACATAGGTCAGCCACGAAACGGAGCCATCGAGAAGGCTGATGTCCACCCATTGTCCCCGGCCGGACCGCTGCTTCTCATGCAGGGCGGCGAGGATGCCGATGGTGGCCCACATACCGGCCACCAGGTCCGCGCTGCTGACGCCCACCCGCACCGGCGGGCCGTCGGCTTCCCCGGTCACGCTCATGATGCCGCTGCGTGCCTGCGCTATGGCGTCGTAACCCGGTCGCTGGGCATCCGGTCCGGTCTGCCCGTAGCCGCTGATGGAGGCGTAGATGAGCCCGGGGTTCTCCCTGCTGAGCTCCTCATAACCCAGACCCAGCCGTGCCGCCGTCCCGGGCCGGAAGTTCTCCACCAGCACATCGGCCTTCAGGGCCAGCCGCCGCACGGCCGCCAGCCCTTCCGGTGACTTCAGGTCCACCGCCAGGCTGCGCTTGTTGCGGTTGACGGCCAGGAAATAGGCGGCTTCCTCGCCCTGGAAGGGCGGGCCCCACTGCCGGGTGTCATCGCCCTGGCCGGGCTGCTCGATCTTGATCACGTCCGCGCCAAGGTCCGCCAGGGTCATGGTCGCGAACGGACCGGACAGGATCCGGGTCAGGTCCAGGACCAGGAGATCCGCCAGCGCCGAACCCGGTTCCTCGGGGAGGGTTGCCGCATTGCGCAGGCCGGATTCCGCCCCCAACTCAGGAACCGCCGTCGTCCTGTTGGGCACTTCGTGGATGCCGACGTCCTGGACGCTCATGCGCCTTGTCCCACGGTGGCCGGAGTCGCCGTCGAGGTCAGCACCTTGGCGGCCTTCGGCAGCAGTATCAGGGCCGCCATCGCCACGGCACAGCAGATGATGATGTAGATGGCGATGGATGTTGAGTCCCCGTAATAGGCCAGCAGTGCGGCGGCTATCAGCGGGGCCGGACCGCCTGCCACCACACTGGCCAGCTGGTAGCCCAGCCCGGCTCCGGTGTAGCGGATGTCCGCATCAAAGCTCTCGGCGATCAGCGCCGCCTGCGGACCGTACTGGATGTCGTGGAGCATCAGGCTGACGATGATGGCCACTGCCACCAGGATCGAGTTGCCCGTGTTGAGCAGGCCGAAGTACGGGAAGGCAAACAGCGCCGTGAGCACGATCCCGGTGCCGTACACCCTCCGCCGGCCGAACCGGTCGGAGAGCCGCCCGAAGAGCGGAACGCTGATCAGTCCCAGCGCAGCCGCAATCAGCGTGTCGTCCAGGATGGAATTGCTGCTCAACTTCAGATGTTTGGTCGCGTAGGTGATCACGAAGGTGATGAACAGGTAGAACGGGGCTTGCTCCGAGGTCCGCACCAGGGCGGAGAGCAGGATCTGCTTGGGCTGGCGCTTGATGACTTCCAGGATCGGGTTTTTGACGACCTTCTTGGACAGCCGGATGGCCTCGAATTCGGGGCTCTCGATCACGCGCAGCCGGACGAACAAGCCGACGCCGATCAGGACGATGCTCAGGATGAAGGGGATCCTCCAGCCGTAGGCCGCGAATCCGGCCGTGCCGGTAACGCCGGAGGTGATGCGGACAACGCCGGTGGAAAGGACCAGCCCCAACGGCACGCCAATCTGCGGCCAGCTGGCGGAGAGCCCGCGGCGCTTCTGGTTACCCCATTCCATGCTCAGCAGCACCGATCCGCCCCATTCGCCG
>JBBRKU010000562.1:0-2207 GCA_038231735.1 Actinomycetales bacterium
GCCTGTGGGCGCGGCGGTGCCGGCGGAAAGGAGTGCCTGCAGCTCGGCGGACTGCGCCGGGGCGGCACCGGAGGCGAGGGACCGCAGCTCCCGCAGGACCTGCTTCAGCTCCGGAGCATTTCCCTGCCCGGATTCGAGCAGCAGGGTGTCCAGCTTGGACTCATCGTGTGCATTGTGTCCGGTCATCGTCCCCTCCTTTCTTTTACGTCTCGTTGTTCCTTGAGCACGGCCAGCGCCCGGCGCTGGAGCTGTTTGACCGCGCCGACTGACTTGGCCATGATGGCCGCCACCTGGTCCAGCGGCAGGTCCGCGATAACCCGCAGCAGCAGTACTTCGCGCTGGTCGTCGTTGAGGACCTCCAGAAGGGACAGGACGCCGGCTCCGTGTTGCGAGTTAAAAGAGCCTGGTCCTCCGCGGGGTAGGTGGTCCGGCCGTCCATCTCCTGCTTGTATTCGACCAGCACCGGGGTTCTGTTCCGCCGCCGGTGATGATCCACCGATCTGGGCGTGCGCTATCGAGGAGAGCAGGGTTTTCAGCCCTTCGACACCGCCGCGGAGCCCGCCCATCATGGGAAGTACGGTCAGGAAGACATCTTGGGTGACGGCCTCCGGGTCATCCTCGCCGCGGCCGCGCAGATAGCCGAGAACCGAGGGGGAGAACGTCTCATAAATGCCACAAAAACGGACGATTCCTGCTCTTTCCCAGGGGCCAGCAGCATCTCATCAGTTAGCAAATCTGCCACGTAGCGGTTGTCCTCCGCGGGATCGGGTGACTAACGGTCAATTGAACCGTCGGACACCTGTTGTTTCGGAAGGGAAGCGGACTCTTGGCCCGCTTCCCTTCCGACTTTCTCAGGTCCTATGGGCGACCGGTCAGCTGGTGTGCAGCGTCGGTCACGGCCTGGCTGGGCAGGGTGGGGATAACGGCCTGGCCGGGCAGTGCCGGGGTGGTGGGCAACGCCGGGGTTGAGGGCAGTGCGGGCGTTGCAGGCAGTGCCGGGGTTGCCGACTTCGCGGTAGCGTCGGTTCCCGCCGCAGCGTGGCTGTCAGACTGTCCCACCGCGGGGATGGAGGCGCAGTAGGTCACGATATTCGTCGTGCACTTGGCGGAAGCGACGAGGGAGTTGTACGCGGTAGATGCCGCATCGAGGCCACCCTGGGCGTAGGCTTCGCACAACCCGCGGGCAGCCGCTGCTGCAGTATCCGTACCGACCGGAAGGTCGCTGATGCTCGGTGCAGAGCTCGCCTTTCCGGTATCAGTTTCAGTGGCCTTGGCCGCCACGGAACCGGAAACACCCTCGGAAGCGCTGGCGGATTCCGTGGACGATGCCTTTACGGAAGACGTGACCGCGGAAGAAGCGGAGGTCTTGGCGCTGACGGAGACGTCGGCGGTGTGCGGGCGGGTGCACCGATGAGGTTGTGGGCGCCTTGCTGCACGGAGGTGGGCAGGACGTTTGCATACGCTGCCGCACCCGTTCCGCCAACGGCGAGGGTGCCTGCGGCCAGGGTGGCGGCGGCGATCTTGCTGGTGACTAGGGCGGTGAAGAAAGACATGGTACCTCCGGAAATATTCTGGACTGTGAACGTGTGGACCTTGACCCACATCTTGGTAATCGCCAGCCGGGCCGGAAAAGTTACGCGGCCCTGAAGATTTCTTCAAATTCTTCTCCGCGGCTCCCGGCGAAGGGCTTGATTACCCGCAACAGCACCTCGTCCAGCGTACTGATTCGGGGCGATTGTGCCCCATCCGTCCGCGGCGAGAGGGGCGCCCGGACTCTGGAAAAGGGTCCGGCGACTGCGTAGCGTGGGATCTGACAGGAATTTCCGGCGGAGCATTGTCCGGCGGAGCAAATGTCCTGCAGGATCGACGGTAGGGAGTCAGCAATGGATGGCCAGCAGATACATCAGAGGATCCAGGAACTGGTGGAGAAGGAGCAGAACCTGCGCGAATCCGCGCCATCGGAGGGTGAGTCGGCTACCCGCAGCCAGGAACTGCACAGCATCGAGGTCCAGTTGGACCAGTGCTGGGACCTGCTGCGCCAGCGCCGCGCCAAGATCGATGCCGGCGGCAACCCGAACGAGGCACGGGTGCGGCCCGCCGAAGAGGTGGAAGGCTACCGCCAATAGCACGAACGACGGCGGCGGTGCCTCCTGCGCTTCAGGAGGCACCGACGCTTCAGATGACAGTTCGCGCCCATGTTTTTGAAA
>JBBRKU010000563.1:0-2202 GCA_038231735.1 Actinomycetales bacterium
GGCAGGCCGGCCTGCGCGACGATGTCCAGAGCGCGGCGCACGCCGCCCAGCGGAGCCACCTTGACCACGATCAGGTCCGCCGCACCGGCCCGCGCCACGGCGAGCGGATCGGTTTCCTTGCGCACGCTCTCATCCGCCGCGATCAGCACCGGAACTCCGCGCTCCGCCAGCCTGCGGCGGACCGCAGCAAGGCCATCGATGCTGGGAACCGGCTGCTCGGCGTACTCCAGCCCAAATCCCGCCAGCCGGGTCAGCGCGTCCATGGCCTGGTCTAGGGACCAGCCGCCGTTGGCATCAACCCGGAGCGCGGCATCCGGCAGCGCGGCGCGGACGGCCGCCACCCGTGCAACATCGTCGGCCAGCGTCTGCCCGCGCTCCGCGACCTTAACCTTGACGGCCCTGATCCGGCCGGGCGAATTACCGTCACGGACTGCACCGTCACGGACTGCAGGTTCGCCAAATGCGGCGAGCACCTCGGGGACCCGGTCCGCCGGCACCGCGGGGACCGTGGCGTTGACCGGGATACTGTCCCGCAACGGTGCCGGAAAGCCTACCCAGCCCGCCTCGATGGCGGCCCGCAGCCATCGGGAGGATTCGCCGTCGTCGTACTCCGTAAACGGCCCGAATTCCGCCCACCCCGCCGGCCCCTGCAGCAGCAGCACCTCGCGTTCCAACACGCCGCGGAACTTCACCCGCATCGGCAGCGACACCACGCGGGCACCGGAGATCAGTTCATCCAGGGAAGGCAGCGGCGGCATGCGCCCACTCTACCGCCGGCGGCTCGGGGGCAGGGGCGCCCGGCTGTCTGCGGCCACCCAGCAAACTGTGGGAGCCTTGAAGGGATGACTTCCTCCGCCCCGAAGGCACCGCCGTTGCGGTCTGCCAAGTTGAAAGCGGCCCCGCACGCCGCTTTTTTCCTGCTGTCCGCGGCCGCTGCGGTGCTGGGTCTGATCGGCACGTACCTGTTCTATGTCCGGACCTCCACAGGCCAGTACATCGACGAATCGGCCCTGGACGAGGCCGCCCATGCGCAGAGCGCGATCGGCAGCCCGGTGTCACATTTTCTCGACGCGCTCCCCGTCACGTCCGTGGTGATAGCGGCAGCCGTCGTCCTCTTTGTCACCCTGATGCGGCGGCGCTGGCGGGCGGCCGGCATCGCGGTCGCGGCGATGGGCCTGGCAAACCTGTCCACGCAGCTGATCAAATACTCGCTGCCGGACCGTCCGGACCGGGGCATTGTCACGCTGGGCCTGAACTCGCTGCCCTCCGGCCACAGCACGCTGGCCGCGTCCTCCGCCGCGGCGGTCTTCCTGGTGGTCTCCCCGCGCTGGCGGCCGGTGGCGGCCTTTGTGGGCGGCAGCTACGCCGTTGTTTCCGGCATCTCGACGCTGATCAACCAGTGGCACCGGCCCTCCGACGTGGTCGCGGCCTTCCTGCTGGTGACATTCTGGACCGCACTGGCCGGCCTGGCGATCATGCGCAGCGGCAACAGCTGGAACGTCTGGGACGGCTACGCAGAGCACTGGGCCTCCTCGCGGATCTGGCCTCTCCTGTCCGTGCTGGCGGGCGTGGGCGCCACCGTGCTGGCGGTCATTGTGCTCCGCCAGCTGACCCCGTCCGGCGGCAACCACGTCAGTACCACCAACTATTTCTGGGCCGGAGTCTCACTGATCGTGATCTGCGGCTACCTGCTGACGGTGGCCGGCACGCTGCTCTTCGGCATGGAGGCGCGGCGCCGGCGGGTGGTGCGGCAGAGCGTCCGACGGCGCTAGCCGGAAGTTACCTCAGCGCAGGTGGACGGGGACGCTGCGCGGAATCCAATACCAGAGCACCGCCGCGGCAGCGAACCCCAACAGACCGGTGGCTCCGATACCGATGGCCAGGGTCGCCAGCGCGGTGATGCCGGACAACAGGGCCGGCCCGCTGCAGCTGCCCAGGTCGGAAAAGAATCGCCAAATGCCCAGAAACTTCGCCCGCCCGGGTGAGGGCGAATAGTCCGCCCCCAGGGTCATCACCATCCCCGAGCCGATCCCGTTGCCGAAACCGATCAGCAGGGAGACGAGCAACAGCGTGACGGCTCCGTGAGTGAACGGCATCAGGATCAGGGCCAGACCCATCAGGAGCATGGACGGAACGGCCACCCAGGTGCGGCCTCTGCGGTCCATGACCTTCCCCGCGGGGTAAAAAACCAGCATGTCCACC
>JBBRKU010000564.1:0-2175 GCA_038231735.1 Actinomycetales bacterium
CTGCGCACCTGGGCATCGTCCCAGAGCTGGGCGGGAACGGCGCCGCCCAGCAGCTCGCGCGGCAGCGAAGGAGTTTCCCCCAGGGTCGCGTCGCTGCCGGCGATGATGATGTTGCCGTACCGCCTGCCCTTGAGCATCGGCGGGTCAGCGATGATGGCGGTATGGCGAAAGCAGCCGCTGATGGTCGCCGCCTCCCGGCGGGCGGTGGCCAGCGCCGGCGCATCCCCGCAGTTGACCATGTATACACCATCGGGCGCCAGCACGCGTCGCGCCTGGGCGGTGAATTCGGCGGTCGTCAGCGGCTTCGGCGTGAGCGGGCCCGCGAAAACGTCGCGGATGATCAGGTCCCGGCTGGCGTCGGTCAGCGATTCGGTCACCTCCCGGGCCTCACCCACCCGGATCTTCAGCAGCGGCGCCCGCGGGAGGTTGAACCAGCCGCGGACGTATTCGGCCAGCCTGCCGTCAATTTCGACGACGACGTTGCGCGAGTCTGGGTAGGCGGCCACCAGGTAACGGGCCATGGAGCAGGCCGCACCACCCAGGTGCAGGACACGGAGTCTGCTGCCGCGCGGCCATTGGCTCTCCACCAATGCCACCATCCAGCGCATGTACTCAAACTCCAGCCGGAGCGGGTTCGCCAGATCCACGTGCGAACTTTGCACGCCGTTGAGTTTGAGCAGCCAGCCGTTCGGATTGTCGCCGTCGGGGACCAACTCCGCGACACCCGTGTCTATTTCGTAGTTGCCAGCGGCCGGGCCGAAGCCGGGCAGCTCGGTTTCCTGCTCCGCCGGCTGGTTCCGCCGCTGGCGCCCCATCAGCGCCTCCCCGGCAGCGGCCGAGTAACCGGCACGGCCAGACCGCCTCCGTTGAGAGGACACTTCGCGCCGATCTTTTCGAAAACATGGGCGCGAAGTGTCCTCTCAACGGGAAGGCAGGTGGGCGTCAGGGTGCCATCGCCATCCTGCGCCAGCAGTGGATGGGATCCCTCGGCCAGCGAAATCCGGCGCTGCTCGATCCGCTGCTCCAAAGTGGCGCGGCGCATCCCGAAGAATTCATCCGGCAGCAGAGCGCCGTATGCTTCCTCATGCACGGCCGTGTGCAGCCGGACTATCTCCGCCGCATCGTCGATGGTGGCCTGGCGCAGGGTGAAGACGGTCATCTGGCCAGAATACCCGCATCCTGGCCGCCGTCAGTGTGGCGGATCGTCAGCGTCGGACGCAGAATGTGCGCTCCGGATAGAGGTCAGCGGACCAGCGCGACGGCGAACCCGTCCCAGCCCTTCGAGCCGACGGTCTGGATGGCCGTCGCCTCCAGCGAGGGGTTGCTGCCGATGAAATCAAGCGAGGCCTTGATGGCGGCAGCGTCCGCTTCGCCATCCGGGTCCAGGATGGTCCCCTCCCAGATCACGTTGTCCAGCACTATAACGCTGCCCGAGCGGGTGAGCCTGAGCGCCCATTCCAGATAGCTGATGTTGTTCTGCTTGTCTGCGTCGATGAAAACGAAGTCGAATGCTTCCTGATCTAGCAGCTTTGGCAGGGTGTCCAGCGCGGCACCCACCCGGATGTCCACCTTGCGCCCGATTCCGGCCCGGTCAACGTTTTTCCGGGCGACGGCGGCATGGTCGGGCAGGTATTCGCAGCTGATCAGCTGGCCGTCGTCGGGAATCCCGCGGGCCAGCCAAATGGTGCTGAAACCGGCCAGCGTGCCGATCTCCAGCACCCGCCGTGCGCCGCTCATCCTGGCCAGCAGCATCAACAACTTGCCCGCCGTCGGAGCGACCTCGATCGGCGGCAGGCCCGCCGCGCGACCGTCCGCGATGGCCTGCTCCAGCGCCGGATCACCCTTGACCAGGGTCTGGGAGAGGTAATCCTCGACGTCGAGCCAGCCATCCTGCGCGCGGTGATCAACCATGGCCACAGCCTAATACCGTCATACCGGCTCCGGCCAGAGGTGCGGAGTGTGACGAGATCCCCCTACTCAGTTCCAGATCAGACGCTGCCCAGATCCGGATCAGATCCGGTCCAGGGCCCGTTCCAGCCGCTCAACCTTGCCGGTCAGCTCACCCGAATGACCCGGACGGATATCCGCCTTGAGCACCAGGGACACTCGCGAACCGAACTGCCCAACGGCCTCGGTGGCACGTTTGACCACGTCCATCACCTCATCCCACTCCCC
>JBBRKU010000565.1:0-2161 GCA_038231735.1 Actinomycetales bacterium
CCAGCGGACCTGGACAGACACGGTGGACACCCAATGACGGCCCGGCCCCCAACGCCAGGCCAGACCATCGGCCCCTTCTTCGGCTACGCCCTGCCGTTCGAGGGGGGCGGCCAGCTCGTGTCGCGCGCTCACCCGGCCGCGATCCGGTTGCACGGCACCGTATTGGACGGCGACGGCGCCCCGGTGCCAGATGCCCTGCTGGAGATCTGGCAGGCCGATGGTGACGGACGGATCGTGCAGCAGTCCGGTTCGTTGCACCGGGACGGCTACACCTTCACCGGTTGGGGCCGTGAATCCGTTGACAACGAGGGCCGCTACACGTTCACTACGCTGAACCCCGGACCGACGGAACCCGGCGTCGCGCCGTTCATCGCCGTCGTCGTCTTTGCCCGCGGCCTGCTGAACAAACTGCACACCCGGGTCTATCTGCCGGAGGACACCGACGCCCTTGCCAAGGACCCGCTGCTCTCCGCCCTGCCCGAGGAACGCCGCCGTACGCTGATCGCCAGCCGCGAGGCCAACGGTGACCTGTTGTGGGACATTCGCCTCCAGGGCACCGATGAGACCGTCTTCCTCAGCTTCCCGGGGGCCTAGAGGATGTCCGCAGCGCTCTACACGGCCGACAACTTTGCTGAGGACGGCGCCGATTACGGGCTGCTTTCACCCGCCTGGGCGGGAACGGCCGTTGCCGCGCTCACCGGTGACCGGGCGTTCCTGCAGGCTCTTCTGGACGTGGAATGCGCCTGGATTAAGGTGCTGGCCGAAGCAGGTTATGTTGACAGGTCCTATGTGGTTCCCGTGGCCGCCGCGGCCTTCGCGGACCAATACGACGTCGCCTCCGTGGCGGACCGGGCCCAGGGCGGAGGCAACCCGCTGATCCCGCTGCTGGCGGACCTGCGCCTTCACGTGGCGGCTGGCCATCCCGAAGCCGCAGCCGCGATCCACCGCGGCGCCACCAGCCAGGACATCGTGGACACCGCTCTGATGCTGCTTGCGAGGCGGGCGATTGCCGCTATTGGCGCGGATCTGCGCTCGGCCGCCTCTGCGCTCGCCGGGCTCGCGGAGGCGCACCGGCGAACCTTGTGCGCGGCAAGGACGCTGACCCAGCACTCGCTGCCGTCAACCTTCGGGCTCAAGGCGGCGCAGTGGCTCTCTGGTGTGGGTCAGTCGGGTGTTCGGCTGGAGAGCGTCGCCGCCGGCCTTCCGTTGCAGTGGGGCGGAGCCGCCGGCACCATGGCCGGGGTCGCCCTGCTGGTGGAGCGTGCCCGGCCGCGAGCTGCGGGGGAGCACGACGGCGGTCCGCTGGCCCTGGCCTCGGCCCTCGCCTCCCGCTTAGGGCTGGCGGATCCGGTGGCGCCGTGGCACACAAACCGGCTGCCCGTCACCGGACTGGGCCAGGCCCTGGCCGACGTTCTGGCCGCCGCCGGCAAAATGGCCAACGACGTCCTTTTGCTCAGCCGCCCGGAACTGGGTGAGGTTTCCGAGCCGGCAGCGGCCGGCCGGGGCGGGTCTTCGGCCATGCCGCAGAAACAAAATCCCGTGCTCTCCGTGCTCATCCGCAGTGCGGCGCTGGCTGCACCCGGGTACCAGGTCCAGCTCCAGGCCGCCGCCGGGTCCGCCATTGACGAACGCCCCGATGGTTCCTGGCACGTGGAGTGGCAGGCGCTGCGCCAGCTGCTCCGGCTGGCCGGCGGAGCAGCTGCCAAACTGGCTGAACTCGGAGCCGGGCTGACCATCCATCCGGAACGGATGCGCGCGGCGATGGAGCTGACGGGGCCGCTGCTGGTAAGCGAAAAGATCATGGCGGTCGTCGCCCCACTGCTGGACGGGGACACGCCGGGCTCGGGCAAAATGCGGGTCCAGGCCCTGGTGGAGCAGTCCAGGGGCAGCGGTCCCGGGACCAGGGAGCCTTTGGCGGTACTGCTGCGGGACGCCCTTCCCCGGGACGCGCTCAGCGACGCGGAGCTGGCAGCCCTGCTGGATCCGGCGGCCTACCTCGGGGCCAGCGACGAGCTCGTCACCCGCATTCTTAGCACCTATCAGCATTGGAGCGCTGCGTGAGCGACCTTCAGATAACACCGACTCTGCTGGCGGCCGGACCCGGCAAGCCCCTGCTGATGGTTGGGGCCGGACTGGGCACCGGCGTCCGGGCCCTCTGGAG
>JBBRKU010000566.1:0-2159 GCA_038231735.1 Actinomycetales bacterium
AGGTGAGGCCGCCGCCGGTGACCGACCTTATGGATTCGGTGCCGCCGCCGCTGGGGCCGTCGGAGCTGATGAAGGCAAGTATTAGCTGGTTGCTTCCGGTGGTTGTCAGGCCGGTGGCCCTGACTGTGGAGGCCGCGGTGCTCCGATGGGCGGTCACGAGCTTGTCGACGGTGATGGTTCGCACGCCGGACGCTGTCGCAGTGGCGGTGTTCGAGGGAGCGCTGACGTTCCCGGCGGCATCCTGTGCCGTGACGGTGTAGCTGTAGGTAGTCCCTGCTGCTACCGATCCATCGACGAAAGACGTGCCGGCGGCGGTTCCGAGGGGTGCCCCATTGCGGGAAATGTTGTAGCGGGTGACGCCGACGTTGTCGGTGCTCGCATTCCAGGCCAAGGAGATTTGGCCGGCGCCGGCCACGGCCGAGAGGTTGGTAGGGGCGGTAGGGGCGGTCGTGTCGGGGTTGACGGTGATCGTCAGGGACGGGGTGAGAGCGTCGGGGCTGACCCCGTTGGTCGCGGTGACCGCGAACGTTGCCGGCCCGGCCGTGGTGGGGGTGCCGGAGAGGACCCCGGTGGTGGTGTTCAGGCCCAGCCCGGGAGGCAGGGTACCGGAGGAGACCTTGAAGGTCGGGGCCGGGGTGCCGGACGCGGCGAAGGTGTAGGTGTAGGCGGTCCCGGCCGTGGCGGTGGCCGGGGGCGACGCCGCGGTGAACACCGGGGCCGCCATACCGGCCGCCACCGTCTTCAGGATAATGTCATCGGCGATCATGTCGCCGTCCTGCATCTCGTGTTCTGCTCCCAGCTGGAGGACATTCATCGAAGTATTTGAACCTAGATCGATGAACCCGGTCGTGCTGTTGGAGCGGTCAAAGAGTTTGGTGCCGTCCTGCCATACCTGGACCTGGCTTTGCGCACCGTTGACTACCAGGTGAATTTTCAGGGCAAATTTTTGGCCGACGGCTATGTGACCCACGCCTATGATGGTGAAGCCGGAGCCTGTAGCCCATCTTACGAACAGGCTGCCGGATCCGTTTTGACGCGATACGTCAAACAGGCGGCTGCTGCCGTTAAAGAAGCGCAAGGTGGGAACGTTATTGTTCGAGGCGCTGCCTTCGCGAGTGATGTCAAACCAGCCGCTGGCCCAAACGTCGCTGGCCGAAGCCGGCAAATTCTTCACTACGTTGGCCTCGGAGCCGCTATTCCCGGTGACACTTATTCGTGCAGCGCAGGCGGGGGAGTTGGAAATTGCCGATTGCACGGTGGCGGTGGCGTCGCCCAGCTGGGTGACAGTCGTCCATTTACTGAAGTCATTGGTTTCAAAGTTATCGGCGAGAACGACTGTGCCGGGGTCAGAATTAGTGGGAGCAGGAGCGGTGGGGTTGCAGGGGGACGTAATGGCCTGAACGCTGGTTGCCGAACCGAAACTCATACAAATCATTAGGGCGGCTGTTGCCAGCGCGGCTGCCAAAGCCGGGTGTCGCCGTCTTCCTTCAGAATTTCCTTTATGTCCCGTATTCTCCATGGGGAGTGTCCCTTATGAGGTGTTTTCGGTGCAGGTGCTCTACCTGCGAAGGGCGCGGCTCGCCGGTCTCCAACCGACCTCCCCTCGGCTGTTACCGCTGAGTAAAACGCCGGTGGCGTTACTGCCGGGTTATTCGCGCGTTACGGCCTGTACAGAGCAAAGACGCGTCCTCGGTCCTGGATCTTGGGGGTCAAGTCCAAATGCGTGGTGTAACGGGGTCGCCGCGGCGCTGGGAGCGCCGATTTCTGGTGTGGTTTCCTCCTCCTCAGTAGTGGTTCCGACTTGCTGGGCGCGGGCAAGAACGTCCACTCCGAGGTAGCGCCGGCCTTCGGTCCATTCATCGTGCTGCTCGGCCAGCACAGCGCCGACGAGGCGGATCAGGGAGTTGCGGTCGGGGAAGATCCCAACGACATCGGTCCTGCGGCGGATCTCCCGGTTCAAGCGCTCCATGGTTATCTTCAGTCCGGAGGGCAGCCAAGCGTCTGACGTGGGCTTATGTTGGCAAATACGGCTTTAGGGTACGGCCAGTCCGGGTAGGTGGTACTGCCTGTTTCGGCTAGGTGGTACTGCTGGGGTCTGGGCTGTGGTCTTCTTGTGAAACTGGCGGCATATTCGGTGCTGCTGTGTTGATTGGGAGGGC
>JBBRKU010000567.1:0-2156 GCA_038231735.1 Actinomycetales bacterium
ACGACCTCCATGAACCACGACCTTTCACGGACCTGACTGGCAGGTCACTGATTTGCTGGCATTACCGATCTTATGGTGCCACCGCAGATTTGACGGCAACAAGCACCCTTCGAAGATATCCCATGTCCGACAAGTCGGCGAACGGAGAAATTCTGTGGGCAGGCGTCCCTGTGGTCAAGCGTCCCTGGTTAAGCGTCCCTGGTCAGCGCCAGCAGCGGCTCGGGAGCCCGCCGGTTGTACAAGCGCCCGCCCCATCGGATCCCGAGGACCAGCAGGAGGGCACCGAGCAGCAGCCCCACCGGCAACGCGATCCAGGCAAACACCGCCTGGTGGGTCGCCAGGGCCAGCAGCACCAGGATGAGCTCCGGCAGCACCAGGGCGCCCAGGCCCGCGAACCCGGCGAGCTGGATCAGCACGGCGGAAAAGTTGTTGCCTGGCCGGGATTTGAAGGGGCTGTCCCCCGGCGCGGCGACGTTGAAGGTGAATTGGGCCGAGAAGACGCTGGCCAGGCCCAGACCGCTCATCACCAGGCCCAGGGTCAGTCCCAGGAAGCCGGGGAGATACGCCCACGCGTTGTTCACCGCGGTACCGGCAACCGTATAGACCAGGCCCAGCGGTACCGCCAGCACGGCACAGGCCAGCGCGCGGCCGGCACGGTCCGGCACGCCGTCCACTCCGCTGGCTACGTACAGCGCAACGGCGGTGTTGTCATAGGAAACGTGGGAGGAAATGGACCACACCAGCAGGAACACCGCGATGGTTCCGGCGAAGTCGAGCACCACCAGGGAGCCGGTCCTGAGGCTGCTGACCATGAACACCAGCGGGATGACGGGCGCGATGATCAGGCCGGCGGTGTAGCGCGGATCCCGGAACCAGTACGTCAGTGCGCGCGCGGCGATGGCGCCGGTGGGCGTGCCAGGGAAGTACATGAAGAACCCCAGCCGGCCGCCGCCGCGGCGGATGACACCGCTGTGCGCGGGCGTCACGAGTGCCTTGGCCAGGCTGATTTTCCACAGCCAGACCAGCACCGCCAGGGTGGCAATGGCAATCAGGAATTTAAGTCCTGCCTGCCCGAAGGCGCCGGCGGCGAGGTCCACCGGAACGGACCACGGGGCACCGAGCGGAGTCCAGGACATGGTCTGGGCCAGCGACGGGAGGAATTCACCGAAGTTGCGGATGCCCTGGGTCACGCCGGCAATGATCGGACCGAGCAGCACCAGCGGCACGATCAGGATCAGCCCGCTGGCATCCAGGGCCATTTCAAAGTCCGATGAGGTTTCGAGCGATTCGGGGATCGCGTGCGGCGGTGCGGAGGGCTTGGGCGGTATTGGTTGCGCCGGCCAAGCGGTGGATGCTGATGGCGAGGTTGCGCAGAGTGGCCATGACGTGGGCACCGTTTCCGGTGCGTACCTGCGAGGCGTCTTCACGGTAGGTGACGTCCCGCACCCAGTGGATGCGGTTTTCAATGCCCCAGTGACCGCGGATGTATCCGGCCAGGTTTTCTGCGGATGCCTGGCCCGGCGGGAGAGAAGTAATCGCGAAGACGAGTTCGCGGGTCTTATTCCCGGTGGCGTGGTCGTGCCGGTCGCGGGTGAGGCGGATGGTCTGAGTGCAGTGGGGAAAGTCGATCCATTCCGGGGCACTGTGCGTCGTGGCGGACCAGACGGTGGTGCGTCCGTGCGCCTTTTCCCGTTGCACGTATTGGGGCCGGCGCCTGGACCAGGTCTGGGAGCTGATCCGCTCCTCAGTCGGCGCTGGTTCGCTTTGACCGTGAACACATAGTGGGCCCCACGTGCGTGCAGATCCGTAGCGTGCCCGGACTGAGTGTGCTGGGCATCGGCCGTGATCACGGTCCCGGACAGGGTCCCGAGCTTGTCCATCAGTGCACCGAAGTGCGGGATTTCATTGGTCTTCTCGCCGATGGATTCCTGACCGATCACGGCCCCGGTTCCGTGGTCCAGGGCCGCCATGAGGAACACCCTGGCACCGGTGCCATTCTTCGCGCCCCGGACTTCCTTGCCGTCCACGGCAATGACCGCCGGTCCTGACCGGGCCTGCGCACTGGCCCAGCCGTTAACCGCCTGGTCCAGCGCGTCGGGATCGATCCGTGCGGCCAGCCGGTGGATGGTCGCCAGGGACGGGACCTTCCCCATGGC
>JBBRKU010000568.1:0-2140 GCA_038231735.1 Actinomycetales bacterium
GTCGTCGGTTGCCATGATCTGCTCCAACCCCAGTTGTTGCCGATGATGAAACCCAGTGTGCCAGCGACCCGGCGGCATGTACACCGGCCGTTGCCGAGACCCGGGGTAGCCTGAACCGCGCGGATAGGTGAGAATGGGCGGCATGCGACTCCCGGTCATGCCCCCGGTTCCTCCCATGCTGGCCAAAGCGGTGCCCGCCCTTCCGGACGGCGCCATGGGCTTCGAACCCAAATGGGACGGGTTCCGGTCCATTATCTTCCGCGACGGGGACGAGGTGGAGATCGGCAGCCGCAATGAGAAGCCGATGACGCGCTATTTTCCCGAAATTGTCGAGGCAGTCAAGGCAAACATGCCCGAACGCTGCGTGGTCGATGGCGAGATCATCGTCGTCGGCGCCTCCGGTGACAGGCTGGATTTCGAGGCGCTCCAGCAGCGCATCCACCCCGCGGCCAGCCGGGTCAACCGGCTGGCGAAGGAGACGCCGGCCCGGTTTGTGGCCTTCGACCTGCTGTCCCTGGGGGACACGGACCTAACCGCCCAATCGTTTGCCGAGCGGCGCGCCGCCCTGGAAGCGGCCCGGGCCGGCGCCGCCGCGCCCATTCATCTCACCCGGACCACCAGCGATCAGTCCCAGGCGCGGCAATGGTTCCAGCAGTTCGAGGGCGCCGGCCTGGACGGCATTGTCGCCAAGCCGCTGGACGGAACCTACCAGCCGGACAAGCGGGTCATGTTCAAGATCAAGCATGTGCGCACCGCGGATTGCGTCGTGGCCGGCTACCGGCTGCACAAAAGCGGCCCGGACCGGATCGGCTCGCTGCTGCTGGGTCTCCATAACGACGACGGCGAGCTGGCCAGTGTGGGCGTGATCGGCGCGTTCCCGCTACAGCGCCGCAAGGAACTGTTCATCGAGCTGCAGCCGCTGGTAACCAGCTTCGACTGCCATCCGTGGGCCTGGGCCCGGCAGGAGGAGGGAGCCCGGACACCGCGCAATTCCGAGGGCAGCCGCTGGAGCGCCGGCAAGGACCTCTCCTTCACCCCGCTGCGGCCGGAGCGGGTGGTGGAGGTCAGCTACGACCACATGGAGGGCGTCAGGTTCCGCCACACCGCACAGTTCGTGCGCTGGCGCCCGGACCGTAATCCGGCGTCGTGCACCTACGGACAGCTCGAGGAACCCGTCAGTTTCAACCTCGACGACGTGCTCAACGGCCGGTGACCCTGGTCTCCGGTCATTTCTGGTGTCCTGGATACATTTCCGGGTCCCGGCCGAAGACGGCCACCAGGAAGTCCGACGACGGCGTCCACGGCCTCAGGTCCCACGTCGCGAAGCGCTGCTGGCTGTGAAGCCCCGCGGCCGCCGCGTCGTCAAAGAACTGGCCGAAGTCGTATCCGCGGCCTGCGCCGAAACCGGTGACCAGGCGGCCCTGCGGTGCCAGGTGGTGCCTCAGCTTCGCCAGAACCGCCGGTGCGGTGCCCGGGGCCAGGAAGGTCATGACGTTGCCCGCACTAACTATCAGGTCGAACGGTGCGGCTATGCCATGGGTCTGCAGGTCCAGCTCCGCCAGGTCCCCCACCAGCCAGGCGACCTCCGGAAAGTCCGTCCGAGCCGCGTCAATCAGCTCCGGATCCACATCGACGCCCACCACCGTGTGTCCGCGCCGGGCCAGCTCGCCGCCCACCCTGCCCGGACCGCAGCCCGCGTCCAGGATCCTGGCGCTGCGGGGCACCATCGCGTCCACCAGGCGGGCCTCCCCCGCCAGGTCCTGCCCGTCCGCCCGCATCTGCTCAAAGCGCTGGATGTACCAGGCTGAGTGTCCCGGATTGGCGCGCTTCTGGGCTTCCCACAGTGTCTCTTCCCTCATACGGTCTCTTCCCTCATACGCACCAGCCTAAGCCTGAACGCCGTCGTCGGCCCGCCCGCGGGAGGGCACCCCGCGGTCAGAGATTGATCATGTGCCCGGTGAGCCCGTGGAAACATTTCTGCAGGGCCTCACTGAGGGTCGGATCGGGTCCAATGAGATGGCCACCCAGCAGTTCGCCGTACTGCGTGTCTGCGAGGAGTTTGACGAATCCCGTTGGCTCACCGGGCAGCTCCCGGTCCAGTATCTGCCGCTCATATGTCACGACATTCGCGCGAAGGTGA
>JBBRKU010000569.1:0-2112 GCA_038231735.1 Actinomycetales bacterium
GGTTCCAGTGCCCCGTACGTCAGGGCCAGCTCGGTTCCGAAGGACCAGCCGAGCAGCCACCGGTTCGGCAGCCCCCGGCGGACGGCGAAATCAACCGCAGCCGCCACATCCGCCCGCTCCGCCATCCCGTCGTCGAACACACCCTCGCTGGTGCCCCGCGGCGATGACGTCCCGCGCGTATTGAACCGCAGTACCGCTATCCCGGCGAGCGCCGGCAGCCGGTAGGACGCCTTCCGGTAGACATGCGAGTCCATGAAGCCGCCGTGCGTAGGCAGCGGATGAAGGGTGATCAGGGTTGCCTTGACCCCTCCGAGCGCTGGCATGGCCAGCTCGCCGACCAGCCGCAGACCGTCCGCCGTCACCAGTTCAATGTTTTCGCGCCGGGCCGGCAGCACCGTTGCCGCGCGGATCTGTTCCGGGCGGCCGTTCGCGGAAAACACAAAGGATGAAGGGTCGAAGCTCATGCCGCTAAGTGTACGGATGCGCGCCGGGGCTGTGGAATCGGGGCTGTTGAATCCGAGCTGCTGAATCGCCGGGCTCAGCGGTACCTGAAGGTGCGGGTCTGCCAGCAGTTGGTGTGCCAGTGCCGCCGGTCGCGGAGCGCGGCCTCGGCCCCGAACAGCGAATCCTCCTGCCAGACCACCAGGTGCGCGATGCCCGGCTGGACCGGCTGGTGGCAGCCGGGACAGGTGTAGATTTTGGCCGCATTGCGCGCCGTTATAGGCCGGACCATCCACTCGCCGTCCGGGGCGGATTCCCGCCGGACGAACCCCGAGCGGGCGCGTTCCGGATCGAGCTCGGCCGCGAGGACATTTTTGCCGCCGGGCGCCCCGCCCGAGGCGCGGCGGGGTCGGTTGGAGCGGGGCATGTTTCCATTCTGCCCTACCCGGCACGAGCGGACCCCGTTCGGGCTGCGGGTGGCGCAGCGGGCCCGGGAGCGGCTTCGGGCCCGCGATGGGGAGCCTGCCGCAGGGGTCCCCGGCCGAGCTTGCGACGTTGGGGGTGCGGCTGGGGAGGGGCGGGGTCCCTGCGCCCACGCGCTGACCCCACCCGGTAGAGTTCTCTGAGTGCGTTTAGTCATTGCCCGCTGCTCCGTTGATTACGTCGGCCGCCTCAAAGCCCACCTGCCACTCGCCGTCCGGCTTCTTTTGGTCAAGGCGGATGGTTCCGTGCTGGTCCATTCCGACGGCGGCTCGTACAAGCCGCTGAACTGGATGAGCCCGCCGGCCTCGGTGCGTACCACCACCCCGGCCGAGACGGAACTCGAAGAGGGCGTGCAGGAACAGTGGATCGTCCAGTCGGCGAAAACGGACGACCGGCTGATCATCAACATCTACGACCAGCTCCATGACAGCAGCCACGACCTGGGCGTGGACCCGGGCCTGATCAAGGATGGCGTGGAAGCGGACCTGCAGCGCCTGCTGGCGGAACAGATCCATACCCTGGGGGATGGCTTCTCGCTGATCCGGCGCGAGTACTTCACCGCCATTGGCCCGGTGGATATCCTGGCCCGCGATGCCAGCGGCGCCACCGTCGCGGTCGAGCTCAAGCGGCGCGGCGACATCGACGGCGTGGAGCAGCTGACGCGCTATCTGGAACTGCTCAACCGGGACCCGTTGCTTGCCCCGGTTCGCGGGGTCTTTGCAGCCCAGCAGATCAAACCGCAGGCGCGCGTGCTGGCCGTTGACCGCGGCATCGAATGCCTCACCCTGGATTATGACGCCATGCGCGGCGTCGATGACAGCACCAGCCGTCTCTTCTGATCGCTGCGGTGCGAGGCCCCTGGCTAGAATCGATCCATGACGCCCAACGTACCGGATAGCCCTGCCCCCGCCACCGGAAACAAAAAGCTCATTGCGGGCCGTCTGGTGACGGGCGGCGGCATTATCGACGACGGCGTGCTGGCCGCCGAGGGCGACCGGATCGTCTACGCCGGTCCGGCTGGCGACTTCAACGCGGCCGGTTTCGCGGCGGAAGAGCGCCGGGACCTGCCCGCGGACCGCCTCATCCTGCCGGGCCTGGTCGACGTCCATAACCACGGCGGCAACGGCGGCGACTTCCCCGGCGGCGACGAAGCCTCGGCCCGGACCGCCATCGACTTCCTGCACCGCA
>JBBRKU010000570.1:0-2107 GCA_038231735.1 Actinomycetales bacterium
CCCGTCCGTTGCCCTTATTCGTGTCCATAACCCCACTCTCCCAGAGGGCACCGACAATTTAGACGTGGGTTCAAAGTCCTGGCGGCACGGGCTACTCTACTCGGCCGCAAGCGGCCACCATCGACCGCCGGGACTGCGTCGCATCGCCGGGACCAGCCCGGCCGGGACGCACCCGGAGCCGAGGACGCAGGGGTGACTATCGCCGTCGTCGGCTGCCCCTCGGCCTGTCCCTTATCCTCATGCGTGTCCATACCCTTACTCTCCCAGAGGGCACTGACATTTTAGGCGCGGGATCAACGTCCTGGTGGCCCGGCCTCTACTCGGCCGCAGGCGGCCTCCGTCGACCACCGGGACTCCGTCGCTTCGGTATCCTCAGGCGGGGAGCTGGACGCCAGCGCCAACGGTTTGGGCCAGGCCGTCCTGCAGCAGTCCGTCGATAGCCCTTTGGAGCTGGGATTCTCCCGCCTGAAGGGCGTGCAACCTGTCGAGCTGAGAGCGGACAGGACCCTTCCGGGAGTCATCAATGTCTTCCGGAAGGTAGGGCCCCTCGCCGTTGAAGAGCGAGCGAGGCACGGGTACTTGTGCGGCACGCAGGACCGCCATCACGGCGCCGCGCACCTGCCGGTCCGTCCCGGCCCACGCCTGGCCTCGGGGAATGTAAGTAGGTGCAGGCTCGCCAGCCGCACGCCAGGCGCAGATATTCCGAACGGGACATGCATCACATTTGGGGGAGCGGGCCGTGCACAACAGAGCACCCAGTTCCATGACTCCGGCGTTCCACTCCGCTGCCAGCTGCCGGTCCTGGGGCAGCAGCCCCGCAGCCAGCTTCTGTTCAGCTGCTGTCAGGGCCGGAGCAGGCAACGCCTGGCCGGAAACCAGCCTGGCCTGAACCCGTCTGATGTTGGTGTCCACGACGGTTTCGCGGTGGCCGAAGGCAAAGGCGGAGACAGCGGCCGCGGTGTACGTACCGACGCCCGGAAGGCTCAGCAGCTCGTGGTAGGAAGCGGGCACGGCCCCACCATAGAGCGCGGCGATGGCGACGGCGGCGCCGTGCAGTCGAAGTGCCCGGCGCGGGTATCCGAGGCGCCCCCAGGCCCGAATCGCTTCGCCGCTGGACTCGGCGGCCAGGGCGGACGGGGTGGGCCAGCGGAGCAGCCATTCCTCCCACACCGGGAGCACGCGCACCACTGGCGTCTGCTGAAGCATGATCTCGCTGACCAGCACACCCCAGGCCGAGCATTCCGGTCGGCGCCACGGCAGATCCCGGGCGTTACCGGCGAACCAGCGTGTGATGGCCAGATGCAGTTCAGTAAACCGCGCCGGCCGTGGTTCTCTGCCAGGCCCTGGCGCAAGACCCGGCTCAGCCGCAAAGGCACGCGCGGCTCCGCTATCCGGCACTGAGGCATCGGCGGTCGCTGCCCGGGTGGGATCGACCTGGGTCGGATCGGCCGCAAGGTAAGTGGAAGGTTCGATGTGGTAATCCTATTGGACCCGCTCTGTTTGGACGGCTTTGTGAGAGGTTGCACAGGCCGATTGGGTGGCAGGCGGCGTGGTGGCGCGCTTGGGCACGTTCCATTACCTACTCTGGAGTTATGGCTAGGCAGGGCGCCGCGGGGAGCGGCAATCGTGGAGGGCAGGCGCCGCAGCGCCACCCCGGCCGCAAGTCTGCCGCGGCCGCAAGAGTTTTCCGTCGTCGTCGGGCCGTCTTCGGCGCCTTGGTCTTGGCAGTACTGATTGTCCTGGTGAGCGGCATTATCTTCGTCGTTGGACTGATCCCCACTGGAGCGGCCACCCAGCCGGCCGGCCCGGTGCCGTCGTCGTCCCGTTCCACCAGCGCGGCCGCGGCGCCGACCTCAGCGACGCCCACGCCTACACGAACACCCACGCCGACGGCGACCGCCCCGGCAACGCCGGCATGCGATCGGTCTCTGGTGACTGTCACGGCCTCAGTGGATGCGCAGGTTTATGCTCCGGGGCAGAATCCGGTGCTCGAGTTGAAGGTGACCAACGGCGGGACCGCCTCCTGCGAAGTGAACATTGGGACCAGCCAGATGGAGTTCCTGGTCATGAGCGGCAACGACAGGATCTTTTCCTCCAAGGACTGCCA
>JBBRKU010000571.1:0-2097 GCA_038231735.1 Actinomycetales bacterium
CGGCTCCCAAGGTACGTGTGAACGGTGCAATCAGGATAAGGAAGCGCCCGGCTGGTCATCGCGCCAACGCCCCGGACCCCGGCATACCGTCGAAACCCGCACCCCGACCGGCCACACCTACTACTCCACCGCGCCCCCACTGCCCGGAACCACCCTCACGCCGCCGGGCACTAGCGAACCGGACAGGATAGAGGCGGAAAGCGTCGGAAGGGACCTCAAGGATCTGCGCCGGCGCGAACACCGCCGGGCCGCCCGGAGCCGGGACGTCCACAATCGCCTGGTCGGCCTCAGGCACGCCGACATGGACTGAAATTCAGCCCCAGACGCAGTCGCAGAAGGCCGGCGGGGAAGCTCCGGTCATGGGCCTGGAGTAAGTCAGCATGGCCGTTCCCTAAGCGCCCGGGCCATGAGGCGCGCTACTGAACAGTTAGCGTTGACGATTAACGTTGACGATGTGGATGCCGTCGCAAAAGGGCCGCCACCATTTGGTGACGGCCCTTGAAGCGGCGCCCGATTGGCCAGTTGTTGCGGGAGCTTTTACCAGCCGCGCGTGGCCAGGCGGTGCGGCTCGGGGATCTCGTCCACGTTGATGCCGACCATGGCCTCGCCCAGTCCGCGGGAGACCTTGGCGATCATATCCGGGTCGTCGAAGAAAGTGGTGGCCTTCACGACGGCGGCGGCACGCTCGGCCGGGTTTCCGGACTTGAAGATGCCGGAGCCGACGAAGACGCCGTCGGCGCCGAGCTGCATCATCATGGCCGCGTCGGACGGAGTGGCGATGCCGCCGGCGGTGAACAGCACGACAGGGAGCTTGCCGGTCTCGGCGATCTCCTTGACCAATTCGTACGGTGCCTGCAGTTCCTTGGCCGCCACATAGAGCTCGTCCTCGGCCAGCGAGGACAGCCGCCTGATCTCGGCGCGGATCTGGCGCATGTGCATGGTGGCGTTGGAGACGTCGCCGGTGCCGGCCTCGCCCTTGGAGCGGATCATGGCAGCACCTTCGTTGATGCGGCGCAGGGCCTCGCCGAGGCTCGTCGCTCCACAGACGAAGGGAACGGTGAACTTCCACTTGTCGATGTGGTTGGCGTAGTCGGCCGGGGTGAGGACCTCGGACTCGTCGATGTAGTCGACACCGAGGGACTGCAGCACCTGGGCCTCGACGAAGTGGCCGATCCGGGCCTTGGCCATGACCGGAACCGAAACGGCGGCGATGATCTTGTCGATCATGTCCGGGTCGCTCATCCGGGAGACGCCGCCCTGGGCGCGGATGTCGGCGGGGACCCGCTCCAGAGCCATCACTGCTACGGCGCCGGCATCTTCGGCGATGCGTGCCTGCTCGACGTTGACGACGTCCATAATGACGCCGCCCTTGAGCATTTCTGCCATGCCGCGCTTAACCCGGCTGCTGCCGGTGACATTGGCAGTCACGCTGGCAGGGACATGGCCGGAGACGGGCGTTACATCTGGTGTAGACACAAAGAACCCCTATGGGAAAGTAGGTGAAAAGCCTTGTGGAAGGCCTGACTGGGTAACTTCAATACTAGTCCCCGGCCCCTGCGGAGCCGAACCCGCGTTACGGTCCACAGACCAACTTCTGGCCCCTAACGGGCCTCGTTCGGATCCTTGGCTGCGCTGTCTGGGCGCTGCGCGGAACCCGGGGAGCCGCCGTCGGCCGCCACGGCCTGCCGGCGGACCGTAAGCACGCGCTGGAAGACGGTCACCAGGCTGGCGATAGCCAGGAGTATCAGCACAATCAGCAGCAGCAGATCCGGCAGGCCCAGGCCCACCAGGCCCGTCGCCACCAGAACGACGACGAGGCGGTCGGAGCGCTCGGCGATCCCAACGTTGGCGCGCATCCCCAGCCCCTCGGCCCGGGCCTTCGCGTAGGAGACGATGCTGCCCAGGATCAGGCAGGCCAGGGCCATCACCGCGATGAAGTGGTTGTTGCCGCCGGTGAAGAACCAGACGATGATGCCCGCGAAGACCGCGCCGTCGCCGACCCGGTCAAGGGTGGAGTCCAGGAAGGCGCCCCAGCGGCCGGAGCGGCCCAGCGCGCGAGCCATCAGGCCGTCCACAATGTCGGAAATGACGTAGACC
>JBBRKU010000572.1:0-2096 GCA_038231735.1 Actinomycetales bacterium
GCAAGTACGGTCCCAAGGGCACCGGAGCCGTGATCGCGTTCAACATCAAGGGCGGCCTGGAGGCCGGCCAGCGCTTCGTCGACGGGCTGGAACTGCACTCGCACGTGGCCAACATTGGGGACGTGCGCTCGCTGGTGATCCACCCGGCGTCGACTACGCACGCGCAGCTCAGCCCCGAGCAGCAGGTGGCCGCCGGCGTGACTCCAGGGCTGGTCCGGCTCTCCGTCGGGCTGGAGAACGTGGTGGACATCATCGCGGACCTCGAGGCGGGATTCCGGGCGGCCAAGGGAGCGTGAGCAGCACAGGTACGGTCGAAGGCAGGCAGGCCATGGTGCTCCCCGGGCCCGCCGGTCTCGCCGATCCGCCGGAGTCCGCGCGATCACAGGTCCGCAGCGCAGCCGACGGCGAGCTTCAGTATGCCCGCATCGGCGACCTCGCGCTGGAGGCTGGCGGCTCACTGCCGGACGTGACGATCGCTTACGAGACGTGGGGCACGCTCAATGCGGACGCCTCCAACGCCGTCCTGGTGCAGCATGCGCTCACCGGCAGCACCCACGTGGCCCGCGGGACGACTAACGAGGATGGCTGGTGGGAGGGCCTGGTTGGTCCGGGCAAAGCCGTGGACACGGACAGGTATTTCGTGGTGGCCGCGAACATCCTGGGCGGCTGCTACGGTACCACCGGCCCCTCCAGCATCGCACCGGACGGGAAGCCGTGGGGGGCGCGCTTCCCGTTCACCACCATCCGGGACTCCGTGCTGGCGGAAGCCCGGCTGGCGGACCTGCTGGGCATCCGGACCTGGTACGGCGTGCTCGGAGGCTCCATGGGCGGCGCCCGGGCCCTGGAGTGGGCGCTCACCATGCCCGGCCGCGTCCGGCGCTGCGCCGTCGTCGCCGCCTGCGCCGCCAGTACGGCGGAACAGATTGCCTATGCGCAGGCGCAGGTGCTCGCGATCCGGCAGGATCCAAACTTTGCCGGCGGGAATTATTACGACGGCGCCGCGCCTCTGGCCGGTCTTGGCCTGGCTCGGCGGATCGCGCACATCACCTACCGCTCCGGGTCGGAGCTGGCTGCCAGATTCGGCCGTGACGCGCAGCCCGGCGAAGTGCCGGTCAGTCCGGACCGTCTCCGGACCACTGTCGGCGCATCCCCGTCAGGCCGCTACCGCGTGGAAGGCTATCTGGACCACCAGGCGGACAAGCTGGTCAGGCGCTTTGATGCCAACAGCTACATCGTCATCACCGAGGCGCTGATGAGCCACGATGTTGCCCGGGGCAGGGAGTCGCTGCAGAGCGCCCTGGCCGCGGCCGAGGGCGTCGACTTCCTGGTCGCGGCCGTGACCTCGGACCGGCTGTATTACCCGGAGCAGTCACACCAGCTGGCTGCGGCGTTGCCCGGGGACGTTCCGGTGCACAGCATCGACTCGGCGATCGGCCACGACGGCTTCCTGACGGAGACCGGCAAGGTGGGGGAGCTGTTGCGGCGGGAATTCTTCCCCGCTTGAGCCGGGCCGCTGGGCTGATTCCGGCTCAGCTCCTGACTTCGGCTGGCTTCCAATTCCGGCTCAGTTCCTGACTCCAGTTCAGCTGGAGCGGAAGATTTCCTCGCGGGCAGCGGTGTACTCGTCGGCGCTGATCCGTCCGGCCCGGCGCAGCTCATCCAGCTCGTCGAGCCGACGCTTCAGCGACTGCTCGGCCGCGCTCGGACGGAAGTCCGCAGGTGGCGGCCGATATCCGGCGTCGAACTGGCTGAAATCTGGCTTCGACGACGGCGGATGCTGCGGCGGAGCGGGAATGCTGTCCCGGTTTCCATCCCTGTTCCGGTCCCGTTCCCTTCGGGCATGGGCGCGCGATGAGCTGATGAAGATGCGAAGCACAATAAACGCAATGAAAATAAACGGCGCCCAGCCAAAGCTCGAGCCCGCCCCCATGAAGTAGTAGGCCTGCGGCAGGCCACCGTGGGCCGCGCCAAACGCTATGTCCATCTCTTCCAGCTTCCCGATCCGGATCCGGCCTCCTGGATCCGGTAGATCAATGCTAGCGCCCGAAGGGTATGACCGGATGTCGCAGCCGGATGCCGCAATTTCTATGACCAGC
>JBBRKU010000573.1:0-2096 GCA_038231735.1 Actinomycetales bacterium
CCTCTTTGGATTCCTGGGCGGTAAAGGGTCCGCGGTCCCGGAAAACCAGAAAAATGATCAGGGACGGGACGAAGCCCAGAATGCCGCCGCAGTGCGCCATGAAGGCCCACTGCTTATCCTCGCTGGCGGTCAGGGGCAGAGCGTTGGCCGGAATGGCCTGGTAATGCACAGGCTCCCGGGAGCGCTGCGTTCTATCCGCGTTGTCACCGCGGGCTGGGTTAGGGACTGGTTCGGTCCTCTGAATTCCGCTGGTACTGCTCTCTTTTGTGCAGGTCCCGCAGCTGGCGGTCCCCCTCCTAGGATACTTGAACAGTCAGGAAGTCGATGACCTCTTCGACTCGGCCCAGCAGCGAGGGTTCAAGATCGGCGTAGCTTTTCACACTGCCCAGCAGTTTCCGCCAGCCCATTGCGATGTCCAGGGGGGTCGAGTGCGGCCAGCCGAAGGATGCCAGGATACCCACTTTCCATTCGATGTTCCGGGGCACCTGCGGCCACGCCTGAATACCCAGCACCTGCGGACGGATCGCCTGCCAGACGTCGACATAGGGGTGGCCCACAATGAGGACATTCGCGCGCGCGCCGGGCATCCGGAGGACGTCCTCGGCAATCATGGACTCCTTGGAGTTGGGCACCAGATGGTCCACCAGCACGCCCAGCCGCCGGTCCGGGCCGGGGCCAAAAGCGCGCACCGCGGCGGCGAGGTCGTCGATGCCATGCAGAGGCTCGACGACGATGCCCTCCACGCGCAGATCGTCACCCCAGACTTTTTCCACCAGTTCCGCGTCGTGCTTGCCCTCGACCCAGATCCTGCTGGCCTTGGCAATCCGGGCCCGTTGGCCGGTGACCTTGACGGAGCCGGAGGCGGTCCGCTGCGGCGCCGCCACCTTCGTGGCCAGGGCGGCCACCACCTTGACCGGACGGCCGTCCACCAGGAACCCGTACCCCAGCTGGAACGATTTGGTCTTACCCCGCCTGTCCTCCAGCACCAGGATGTGCATGCCGCCGGACTTTTCCACCCGAACGATGGCGCCGACCCAGCCGCTCTGCACGTCCTCAAGGACCAGGCCCAGTGCCGCGGGGACCTCCGGCAAGGCTTTAGCCGTGGGGGCAGTCAGGTCCTGCGGGCCCCACTGTTCGTACGTCACGTTGCTCACTCTCGTCGCGGAAAACCCCATGCTAGCAAGAGGCACCGGGTGCCCGGGATCACCCGCCGGCGAAGCAGGATGACGGAGGTGGCGCGCCGGAGGTAGCGTTCCAGACGTATTAGACTTAGCACTTGGGTACGTAGAGTGCCAGCCCGGGGGTGGGTAATACTCAGTGGGAAATTAACAGCACGAAATTAACAGCGGGAGATCCAACGCGGGAGATCCGTTGCGGCCGATAATTGTGATGGGACCGGCGGGAGGTGTGTGATGAGCGAGCCGCGCATACTTGAGGTACTGCGGGCCATTGTTGAGGACTATGTCCATTCCCGCGAACCGGTGGGATCCAAAGCGCTGGTTGACCGCCACCATCTGGGTGTCTCCAGTGCCACGATCCGCAATGACATGGCTGCGCTGGAGGAAGAGGGGCTGATTACCGCCCCGCACACCAGCTCCGGCCGGATTCCCACAGACAAGGGGTACCGTCTCTTCGTGGACCGGATTTCCGCCGTGAAGCCGCTCTCGTCGGCGGAGCGTCGCGCCATTCAGGCGCTGCTGGACGGAACAAACGACCTCGACGACGTCCTGGAGCGTACCGTTCGGACGCTTGCCCACCTGACCAACCAGGTCGCCGTCGTGCAGTACCCGCGGATGGCCACAGCCACCGTGCGGCACATCGAATTCGTCCTGCTGGCGCCGCAGCAGGTGCTGATTGTGCTAATCCTGGCCACCGGCAAAGTCGGCCAGCGCGTCATCGACATGGGCCAGTCGCTGGATGAAGAAACCCTCGCGCAGCTGCGCAACCGGTACCTGTCCACCGCGGCGGGCACCATCCTGGGCACTATCCCGCAGACCCTGGCCGCGGTTGAGCCGCAGCTGGCGCCGCAGCTTCGCGCTCCGGCCCAGAGACTCACCGCCGGGCTGGTCCAGCTTGCCACGGCGGCGCGCGAGGAC
>JBBRKU010000574.1:0-2093 GCA_038231735.1 Actinomycetales bacterium
ACCTGCTGGCGAACCAGGACAGGACCGCCGTGGACGCCCAGGAGCTGGTGGACTCGCTGGGCCGCGTCACCCGGTCCAACGGGGACCCGCTCCCCACCGGCGCCGCGGACCGGATCCGGACCCTGCAGATGGACGACGACGGTCCGGTGCTGTACTCCCCCAACCAAGCGGTGATCCGGTCCTGGGAAGCCGTGACCGAGCTCTACACGGGCAACACCAACCAGCTCGCCACCATGTTGCTGCCGGAGCGTTTCTACGCCCCGCACGAACGCCGGACGGAGGCCACACCGGGATACCGCAGCCATGTCTTCACGCGCATCTCCACGTGGGGGATCCCGTTCAGCTGGTTCGTGATGGTCAGCGAGACGGACCGCACCGAGGTGGTGGAATCCGGTGGCCGGGTGCTCACTGTCAGGATCCAGGTTCAGTGTGCGGCTGCCCTGGAACGGGCGGCCGGGATCCTGCGCATGCTGGAGGAGAGCGCGCCGGAGCTGGACCTCTATGAGGAACTGGATTCCGTGCACCACTGGGTCGCGGACTTCCCGGCGGATTCGGTTCTGGAGCTGGACTACGGACCCGTGGCGGACAGGGTGTATCCGGACGAGTCCCCGCTGGATGTGCGGCTGGGCTTGGAGTGCCTGGCCGAGGGGGACCTCACCGGGGCCGCGGCTGCCTACCGCCGGCTGGCATCGCGCTGGATCCCGATCCGCCAGCTGGCCCGCGCCTCATAAGGCGGAAAGGGCCCTGTCTGCGGGCAGGAGCTGCTGCCGGGGCGGGCCCGTGGTACCTCTGCGTATCAGCTGGTGCGCCACCACCTGGTCCTTGAGCGCCCCCGGTTCCCCGTCCAACTCCGCCATCAGCATTTGCGCCGCGAGTATGCCGTGCTCCGTCGGGTCCTGGCGGATGGTGGTCAGCCCGGCCGCCTCGGAAAACTCGTGGTCGTCAATGCCGATCACGGACAGGTCCTCCGGCACCCGGATCCCGCGCCGGTGCGCCTCGAACATCAGTCCCAGAGCCATTTCATCCGAGGCGCAGAAAACCGCAGTCGGCAGCGGGCCCGGAGCTTCGAAGAGACGCCGGGCGGCCAGCACACCGTTGTTGACCGTGTAGTCGCCGGCGACATGCCACTCGGGACGCGGACTGAGGCCGGCACGGAGCAGAGCCTCCTCGAACCCCAGCGTCCTTAGTCGGGGAACGGTGAAATTCACCTCGTCCTCCTGCCCGCCGTGCAGGTGGCCGATGTCGCGGTGACCCAGGTCGATCAGGTGCTGGGTGGCGGCGGCGGCGGCCTTGCCGTCGTCGATCCTCACGCTCGGACATCCGGTGACCGGGCCGCCCATCGCGACCAGCGGAATCTCCGTGCGGTGCAGATGGTCAAGCTCCCCGGGCGTGAGCGCGAGGCAGAGGACCACCAGCGCGTCGATCTGCTTGCGCACCATATTCCGGTTGAACAGCCTTTCACGGTCCCGGCCGTAGCCGCCCAGGCTGAACAGCAGCAGGTTGTAGGAGTTGGTCCGCAGCTCCTTGTCCAGGCCTTCAATGGACCGGGCAAAATACCAGCGGTCCACGAAGGGAGTCACCACGCCAATGGTCCGGGTCCGGCCGGTGGCCAGCCCACTGGCCGAGGGCGAAGCCACGTACCCCAGCTCCTCGGCAACGGCCAGGATCCTGGCACGGGTGGCCGGGTTGACCCGGGGCAGACCGCGGATGGCACGGGAGACCGTCGCTGTGGAAACGTGCGCCGCCACGGCAACATCGCCAATACTTACAGGCACTGGTCCCCTCCCTTCCCCGCGTCTGGCGTCCAGCTGGATTCAGTCGCCGCGCCTGGTGGAGCGCTCCGGAAGCCGTTTTCGCAGCCGCAGCATCCCCCCCAGAGCCAGCAACAGGGCCAGCAGGCCCAACGCCCAGCCCAGGGCGGATTGCCCGCTGACCTCCATCCAGATGGTCACCGCCAGCAGCACCACGGCCCAGAAGCCGAGGAAGCCGATGATGATGTCGAAATCCTCGGCGGATCTGCGCTTGACCCGTCCCGGCCTGACCAGGCCCGAACCCCCGTCCGGCATTACTTCACGGCTCCGGCGGTGAGTCCG
>JBBRKU010000575.1:0-2084 GCA_038231735.1 Actinomycetales bacterium
GCTGCGTCACAGCAAGGACGTGTTGGTCTTCCACGGCCATTACGTGGTCAGCGGCGATGATCTGGGTGAGCTCTTCACCGATGAGGAGCGGCTGGAGGATCCTGTTCTTTTCCGGCACCGGATCATCCACGGCGTGACCCTTACGGTTCTGGTGGCGCTGGTCATCACCGGCGTGGTCCTGGCCGTGATGGTTTCCCGGGGGGACCTGCAGCTGCCCGTTCCGGCCTCGGAGACGTCTCCGAAGCCATCCTGCCCCACGGCTAAATTCAACTATCCGGCCAACAAGGATGTCCATGTGGAGGTCTACAACAGCACGCGGCGCGAGGGCATGGCGGGCTCCGTCGCGGCCGAGCTGAAGAAGCGCGGCTTCCACGTGGACCTGGTGTCCAATAAGAGCACGGACTATGCGGGGACGGCCGTGATCGTATCCGGGCCTGCCGGCCAGTCCGCGGCCTTCAACCTGCAGCGCAACTTTGCGGGCACGGACTACGTCCAGGACGCGCGCACGGATGCGACGGTGGATGTCTATTTGACGTCCGACTTCAAGGATCTGGTCCCGGCGGCGCAGGTGGACCAGACGCCGGGGGTGCTCTCCTGCCCGAGGTTCAGTCCTTCCCCAACTCCCGTAGGCCCCTCCGGTGCGCCGGCGGGGCCGACGACGGCGGCTCCCTGAGCGGGTGACGCGGGTCGGCGCCGATGGTGGAGGTCTGCCCCATCGGAAGGAGCCCTTAGGTGCAGACGTCCACACTCAGCGAAGGGCCGCAGCCGCGGCTCAGCGGGAGGCTGGCAGCCTTGCCGGCCGGCCGTCGTCGTCGAACACTGCACCGACGCCGGCCTGGATGAAGCGGACCGTTCCGGCGATGTGCTCGTCAAGGTCCGCGCCATTCGGCTGGCCCGCGCCGCGCGTGGCGCTCGCCGTCAGGGAGCCGTGGATCAGCTGGGCCAGGCTCTCGATGTCCGCTGCCGGGATGTAGCCCAGCGCCATGCCGTCGCGCAGGATGTCCTGCAGCAGGGAGTTGAGCTCGCCCACATGGACGGCCAGTTTGGCGAAGGAATCCGCCGAGAGCACCGAGCGCATGGCCGGTCCGGGCGGCAGGTGCCGGCGGGAGAGGTCCAGGATCTGCGCGCGGACCTAGAGTGCGAGCCGGTCCACCGGATTGTCCAGCGCGTCCAGCTCGGACTTCAGATCCGTCAGGAAGCGGCCGGTTTCATCGAAGGCGTAGGCCACCAGGAGCTGTTCCAGGTCCGCGTAGTAGTTGTAGACGGCGGTGCGGCCGACTCCGGCCTGGCGGGCAACATCGGTCATGGTCAGCCCGGGCAGGCCCTGCGTGAAGAGCAGAGTGCCGAAGGCGTCCAGGATCTTGCGCTGGGTCAGTTCGCGCTGTTCCGCGTTGGTCGGGGCGGCTATCCGTGGCATATAGACACTTTAGCGCGAACTGTCAGTAAATCGTTGCTCCCCGGCGGGTGGCGCTTCGTTGCGCCGGCGTTCAGATGACACTTGGCGCCCATGTTCGGCGGAAAATGGGGCATTGTCTGTCAACTCAACGGCCGGTGGTCACCTCATCGGCTGGGCGGTTGCTCAACGGGCGGGAGGCCCGGTCGGCGGCGGTCGCGCCCGCGGTTCCCATCACGAACAGCACGACGACGGCGGCCAGCACCGCGGAGAGCGGCCAGAGCCAGCCGCCGGATGCGGCGTGGACGGCGCCGAAGACCACCGGGCCAACAGAGGAAATGACGTAGCCGCCACCCTGGACCATCGTGGACAGGCCCCTGGCATGGCCGGAGTTTCGCGACAGCCGTACCACAGCGATGAAGATAACGGTGATGCCGCCCCCCTGGGCGATGCCGCCCAAAGTGCCCCACAGCGGCCACAGCCCGGGATTCAGGATCAGGCCAATCGGCAAGGCGAGCCAGAGGCAGCTGACTATGGCCACCACTGCCCGCAGGGAGAGCCGGCTGGCCAGCAGCGGAACGCCCAGCGCTCCGGCAACGGCGGTGATCTGGAAGATGGATGAACTGGCGCCCGCGGCTGCGGCCGATTGGCCCTGGACCTCGGCGAGCAGGGTGGGCAGCCAGGCCGTGAC
>JBBRKU010000576.1:0-2079 GCA_038231735.1 Actinomycetales bacterium
ACAATCGAACGCAATGACAAGGAGTCCTGGTTCCGCACGCCCTTCCTGCGGTTCAGGGAATCGGTGAAGCTGTTCAGCCCACCGCATCGCCACTCAACCCATTTGGTGCTCGTTCAGGGCGTTCTTCGGTGGATCGAGGCTTAAGGCTACCGGTGGCCGGCCTACTTGTACAGGTGGTCTTCGACGGGTCAATGGCCGGCCCCACTCCGTCCGACCCCAACCTGGCCGGGAACTAGACGTGCCCAGAGCCGAGAGCGCGGCCAGTCCGATAGGTGCGGGTCTGCTACTTGGGCAGCCGCTCGCTGAGGATGATGACGACTTCATCCCCTTCTGCCTTGCCGATCTTCTCCCGGATCTCCACTTTGATCGGGAGTTTGTGCATACCGTCGCCCAACGCCATGAACGAACTCTTGAACGGTTGGCCGTCAACCGTTCCCCGCACCTTCACAAGGCCCTTTGTCCCGAAGTCCTCGGCCGAACCATCCACAACCACGTAGGTCCAGCCACCCTTGCTGGCGCACTTTTGCATGGTGGCCATAAAGGTTTTGTCCAAGCTCCTGATAATCCACCTGAGTCGCGCCTCTGTCGACCCTGCGGCTGTCCCAGATCGCCGGGATGAGGACGGGGCTGAGCAGGCGGCACCGTTGCATTGAGTGCGTCCTTGTCCTGGGCCCAGTTGATTCGTGCCCGGACTCCGGCTCAACAAGGCTGGCGAGATGAAGCGCTGCGGCTCTGTTGCGTTGGCTGATCGTCGAGCGCGGGTCAGCCGGTTCCGGCCAGATCCGCTGATCAGATTACCAGCGCAAGTTCGTCGAATGCCGCGGCAATGGACATCCCAGGCCGGGCCTCGACTCCGAGCTCGTAGTGGCCTCGGCGTAGATTGGATGAAGGCGTGACCTCTCATGATGACGCTGGCGGTCCGATCCCGTTTGAGTCCGCGCATCGGCCGAAGCCTGGCCTTCAAGCGGCCATGGTCAGCCTCGACTCCATTATTGGCGTACTGGGTGGTGTCGTGGAGCGCGAGAGGAAGCGGATCGGTGATCGCTCGGGCCAGGGCTGCTGACCGGTCGGTCGTCACTTCGGTCGGCGCGCCGTGGACGCCGATGGCACCGGTGAAGGACCGAGTGGCCGCCTTCGCGTCCCGCTTCTTGGAGACGAAAATGCCGATGACCTGGCCTTGTTCATCCACCGCCCGGTAGACGTAGCGCCACGATCCGGACACCTTGACGTAAGTCTCGTCAACGAACCAGCGGCTGGTGACCGCATGCCGGCAAGGCCCTGCGGCGTCAGCCAGGATCGGCGTGCGCTGGACCCAGCGGAACAGCGTGGAGCTATTGGCTGAACGCGGCATCGAGGTCGACCACGTCACGAGTGGCTGCCTTGGTGTCACGCTTCTTGGAAACGGACACGTCGATGACCTGGCCCCTTTTCATCCACCGCCCGAAAGACAAAACGCCAGGAACCAGACACCCCTTCACGTAGGTCTCCACCACGAACCAGCGGCCGGTGACCGCGCGCCTGCAGGGCCCGGCTGTAGCGGCCAGGATAGGAGTGAACCGCTGGACCCAGCGGAACAGCGTGACGTGGTCGACCCCGATGCCCCGTCCAGCCAGGAGCTCCTCGAGGTCCCGGTAGGACAATCCGTACCGCAAGTACCAACGGACAGCGAGAAGGATGACCTCAGGCGGGAACCGGAATCCAGCGAAAGCGGAGCTGGGCTGATCAATCGGGCGGATCAGTCGGTGGCGCTTCATATCGGCAGCATCGTTCGGCCTGGCTCTGGGCACGAAATCTCATGCGGCCCAGGCCAGATCGCGCTTAATGCAGCTGTGCCGCTCGGAGCGAAACACGGCTCAACGGGCCGCATCTGCGGTGTTTCAAATCGCCTTCAAAAGTGCTCGCAGAGGCCATTGCGCTCACCGGTTGAAAGCGGGTCCGGAATGTTCCGGGACCAGTCTGCTCATCCCAGCGGCACCAGTGGCAGCAACTGGGCTTCGGTCGGTTCACTGCAGCAGAACCATGGCTCGGTGAGGTGGGCCCGATCCCCGACGGCACCCTTCGAGACAGAACCAAGGGATG
>JBBRKU010000577.1:0-2077 GCA_038231735.1 Actinomycetales bacterium
AGGGAAGTGGAGCGCCTGAGACTGTTGGGCGAGCCGGTGGACGTGGTGCTGATGGACCTGCAGATGGGCGCCGGCATGGACGGCGTCACGGCCACCGCCCGCCTCAAGGCGCAGGAATCGCCGCCGCCGGTGCTGATCCTGACCACCTACGACACGGATGCGGACATTCTGGCCGCCGTGGAGGCCGGGGCCAGCGGCTACATGCTCAAGGATGCCCCGCCGGAACAGATCCGCCAGGCCGTGCTTTCCGCCGCCGCGGGGCAGACCGCGCTGGCGCCGGAGGTGGCGGCCCGGCTGATGGGCCGGATCCGCAATCCCGAGCCGGCCCTGTCCGCCCGCGAGGTGCAGCTGGTGGAGCTGCTGGCCACGGGTATGACCAACCGGGCGATTGCCAAACAGCTCTTCATCTCCGAGGCCACCGTGAAGACACACCTGGTGCATATATACGAGAAACTCGGAGTGGAAAACCGAACCGCGGCCATTGCCGTGGCCACGCAGCGGCGGATCATCCGCGCGTCGGGCCGCTAGGCATGGCTCCCGGCGTTCACCGGTGCTACGCTCCCCAATAACGGTCCACCACAGGAGGGGCTCCGGCCATGAGCACGCCACATTCGACTGCTCCGCACTTGACCAAGGTTTCCGCCGCCGAGGCCGGTGACCAGTTGCGGGTGGGATTCGAGCTGGATAAATCGCTGCCCAAGCACGGCTGCTATCTGATGGGCCTGGTGGCGGCCAGCGCGGACCATTCGCACCAGCGCCGGCTGTCGATTGAATTCATGGACGGCGAGCTGGTGGACTTCTCCACCTTCAATCACGATCAGGTGGACCAGGAACATCATGACCGCGCGGGGGTCAGCCAGGACGGCAACAGCATCCTGGCCGAGTTTCCAGCGTCCTCCATCGGCGGCCTGGGGCGGGGGCGCCTCATCACCGCCTACAGCCATGCCGACGGCGAAGCGCTGCAGGCCCGCTTCCCGGTGGACACCTCCGGATTCTAGGATCAGGTTTCACAGAAGATACACAGTTCACCCCTGTTCCGCAGCACCCCATTGGGCGTACCCTCGGTTGTACCCGTTGTGCTGTACCAGGTTGAGCTGTATCAGGAGGTCCCCTCCGTGTTCTCTTCACCGGCCCCGGGCAGGGGTAGCCGTAGCGTTCCAGCAGTCTTATCTGCGCTCGTCATCGTTGGCCTGATCGTCAATGTGGAGCTGACCGGGCCCAGTGTCCAGAGTGGCGTTTCCGGGGCCGCGGGCATCGCCGTCCTGCCCCAGGCCGGCGGAGGAACGGCAACAGGTGCCGCCGCGCAGCCAACCGTCCATTCGCCGTCGGACGTCCGGCTGACCTTCACCAACAGCGCCGTCCTGTCGACCGCTCCGGAGTGGACCAACTGGACGCCACCCACGCTTCCCATCCCGCGCGCAAACCTTGCGGATGCGCTCTCCCCTACGGGACAGGCAGCGGTGATGCTGGCCGCATTCTCCGGGCTGGGGCACCACTACGTCTGGGGCGGGACCAGCCTGCTGGCCGGTTGGGACTGCTCCGGCTTCGTGCAGTGGGCCTACCGGCAGGCAGGAATCTGGTTGCCGCGCACCGAGCAGTGGAGCGTGATGCAGCCAACGGACTCGCCGCGGCCGGGGGACCTGGTGGTGCAAAACCAGGACGGTCCGTACCACTGGGCGCATGTGGGCATCTACGTGGGTGCGGGCATGATGATCAGTGCCCTGAATCCTGACGTCGGAACCGTGTTGCTGCCGACCTGGGCAACGGGCACCTCGCGGTACTTCACGATCGGGGGCGCGGACCTGGGGAACATCCCCCTTCCGCCGCTGCCTTGGCAGAACGTGCAGCTGATTGACGCGGCGCCGGTTATGGCCGCACCCAGCTCGTCGCCCGCGGCGAGCTCCCCACCCGTCGCAAGTACCCGACCCGCGGCCAGTGCGCCGCCCGCGGCTCCAGCGAAGGCCCCTCTAGCAAACTCGGCTTCGCCAACACCGCCGCCCACGGCCTCACCGTCCCCGTCACCGAGTCCGACGCCGAGGCCATCGCCCTCGCCTTCCCCGAGTCCGACGCCGTCACC
>JBBRKU010000578.1:0-2075 GCA_038231735.1 Actinomycetales bacterium
ACTCCCACACGCCGGCCGCGAATTGGGCTATCCCGCCGTAGAAAAATGCAAGACCCAGCACCACGCCCTCGACTTTTGTAGGGACCAGGCCGGCATTGACCACACTCAGGACGAAGGTGGTCAGGGCGAACGCGCCCAGACCTAAGGCCGCCGGATCCGCGAAGGGCGGGCTGGCCGTCGTGGGAGCGGACGATGTAGTCCCCGGCGCTGGCAAGGGATTTCCAAGCCGGTGACCGTTACCCCCCGGGACCGTCCCCGGGGCAGAGCTAGATTCGATACTCATGGTACGACTCCTAGGTCAGCACCAGCACCATCGCTGGTGACTTATAACAGACTACACCTCAGTACGCAAGGCGTCCCTGAAGATTAGCTGTGGTTCGGATCACAGTGCAAGCAAGCGGAGGGAACAGGCGGCCCCCGCCCGCGAAAATGTCATAGGCCGATGGCAGGGTGGGATCGTGACAACCCTTGAACGCGCTATGCCCCACTACATACCGATGAGCGAGCCACGCTGGACGGCGGGCTTGACTTCTATCGCGCCACGCTTGAGATGAAATGCAAGGACCTCGGTGAGGACCAGCTGAGGCAGGCCTCCGCGGCCCCATCGCCGCTCACGTTGCTGGGCCTCGTCGGGAAAACTGCGGCAGGCGGGAATTGGACGATACCAGCCCGTTCACGGGCGCCGAGGTGACTCTGCGCTGGATCTACGTCCACATGATCGGCGAATATGCCCGACATATTGGCCAGGCCGATCTCATCCGCGAACGGATCGATGGACGAACGGGGGTATGAGGGTTCCCCGACGGAGTTGTGGTTGGTTGGTCGAGCAGCCGCCCGAAAGCGGCCTATTCTATCCGCACGGGCCCCGAAGCCGATTTTGCCGGTGCTGCTGGGGACAATGAAGGAACTGGCCGAGCCAAACCCTTGGCAGTTTCAAAACAGTGGTATCGGGAGTCGAAATAGGTCTCCGGACGGCCTGCTGCAGTCCAAGAAACCTCGTAGATAACTCTGATAAAAGTGTGGTAATAGCTACCGATATCGAATATAATGGATGGATGGTAGAACCGTTCAGCCCCGTTGGTGACGGACTCCCCTCCATCCCGGAGCGGGAGTTCCTCCAACAGTGCCTGGCCCTGACCGCCCCGGATCGCGCGGACGCCGATGAAACCGGGCCCGGGACGTACGGCTGGTACGAATGGCAATCCGGCACCGCCGCGGACGCTGACACCATCGGGAGCCCGGTTGATCCGCTCCCGGCACTGATTGATCCGGGCCCGCAGGACGGGGACCCGGAAGCCTTCCGCTACCCCGGCGTCGTGGCGGCCCGGGACGCGCGGCTGCGCACCGAACGCCTGGCCGTACTGACAGGGCTGGGCCGGGCGGAGGACCCGGACCCGTTGGTCCCGGGCCCGGGCTTCCACGCCCTGGACGGCATCGACCCGGACACCCTGGATGATGATCAGGCCCTCAGCTACACGGCTGCGGCCGCGAAGATGGTGTCCTGGGCGCTCGCCCGGCAGTACCGGGGCGTGTCCCGGTTAACCGCCGACCGTCCCCCGGTACTGCACACCACCCGTTACCGGGCCGAGCAGCTGATCTTCGAGGGCCAGGACCTGGTCAAACACCTGCCCAACGTCCTGGCCGCGCACGAGGCCGGGATCCTTGACGAGCCCCGGGTGCACGCCATCCTGAACGGACTGAACCCGCTGCCCAAAGAGCTGTGGGCTGCCGCGGAGGAGCAGATCCTGCCGCACGCGGCGGCCCTGACCGACCAGGGCCTGTACCGGCGGGCCCGGCGCACCGCGGAGAAACTCAACCCCGAATCCCTGACCGTCCGGCACCAACGCGCCCGCAGGGACCGCAACGTCACGTTCCGGACGCGGGCCGATGGCATGGCCGAACTCAACGCCCTGCTCCCGGCGGTGCAGGCCCGGCGCTACTTTGGGACCATCGACGCCTGGGCCCTGCACGCCCGCAACGAGGGCCACGCCAGCACCGCGACCACCCCAGGCGGCAAACCCTCCCGCGCGATCCACGAATACCGCGCCGACGCCCTGGTCGACCTCTTCGAAGCC
>JBBRKU010000579.1:0-2067 GCA_038231735.1 Actinomycetales bacterium
AGCGCTCCGTAGGCGACGATTGCCCCGATATCCGGGCGGACACCGGCGATTTCAGCGGCCGCGGCCTCATCGATCCGGGCCGCCCGAATGACCGGGATGCCCAGTTCCTGGGCCCGTTGCGCCACGGGCGACGGCGTCAGCACCCGTTTGCGCCCGACGGCAGCATCCGGACGGGTCAGCACTGCAACGACGTCGAACCCGGCATCAGCCAAGGCATCCAGGGACGGAACCGCGACGGCGGGCGTGCCGGCAAAAAGGACCCTCACGCACCGGCCCCGAAACTTCCGCCCGCAAAACTCGAGCCGACCGTCCGGGCCCGCTTCGCCGTCGTCCGTTCCGTGACCGACTCGTAGCTGGCGTTGCGGATGGCCCGCAGGGCGCTCTTGCGGTCCTCGCCCTCCAACCGGTCCACATACAGCACCCCGTCCAGGTGATCGGTTTCATGCTGCAGGCAGCGGGCCAGCATGCCCTCCCCCTCGACAGCGACCGGGTTTCCCTCCACGTCGACGCCGGTCGCACGCGTCCAGCGCCGCCTCCGGACACGGAACCCCAGTCCCGGAATGGAGAGGCAACCCTCGGCGCCCTCATCCTGGAAGTCGTCACTATTTTCCAGTACGGGATTGATCAGGTGGCCGCGAACACCGGCAACCTGGTAGGTGAAAACGCGCTTGCCTACGCCGATCTGGGGTGCGGCCAGACCGGCACCGTCCACATCCTCCATGGTCTCCATCATGTCCGCCACCAGTTTGGCCAGCTCGGGGCCGAACTCGGTGACTGGCTCGGCGACGGTTCGCAGCACCGGGTCCCCGATGATGCGGATACTCATGATGGCCATGCTGGGAAACCTCAATCTTGTGGGCGGACCTTCCGCTCAAGCCTGCGCGGTTCATGCCCGCGGGCCGGAAACGGCTGCTCCCAGTCTAGTCAAGGGTTAGCGCATGACCGGCTGCGGACTGCACACCGGACGCTGGCACTGTGGCGGCGGCAGGGTCCGGGGCAGGGGCCGGGGCTGGCGGAGCGATGGGCAGCATGGCCGCGCCGGCACTTATCGTGTCCGCCGCCGTCTGCCACAATCGCCGCAGCGCACAGAACTTGAACCAGTGGTACTTCAGCACCGCCGGGTTGGCCCGCATTGCGCGAACCTCTGTTTCACCGATCGCCACCCCCAGCAGGATCGGATCCTCGCCGTAGCGCCACGGCTCCCAGGTCCCGGCGTCGGCGTTCACCAGCCCTTCCTCCGCCTTCATTCCGGCCACCAGCTGCATCACCACCTTGTCATCCATGGCCTTGACGCCGCCGTTGCGGTCCGTGCCCTTGGTCTTAAAGTCGATCAGGCAGAGCCTTCCTGCGATCCGGGCCACCAGATCCAAGGTGCCGGCGTAACCCACGGTCTGGTTCCACACCGTAACCTCCGGAACCACCGGCTCGACCTGATAGAGCTCCCACCACTCGTCGAACCGGGCGGCAAATTTCTCCTCACCGTTTTCCGCAAGAGCGGCGCGTGCCTCCGGCATCCGGTGCGCCCGTCCCATGGCCCGAAGGGAAACCTGCTCACAGTAGTAGTGCACGCGATCACCCCGCGAGGCGGCAGCATTGCGGTGCTTTTCAGCCGCGTTGCTGGAATCCCGGACTATAGTGCGCAACTGTGCCGGGTTGGACACGGCCTCCGGAAGTTTAGGGTGCTGGGCCACGGAGTTTGCTGCCATGTAACCAATCCACCCGTCCAGGCTGTTCGCCTGTTGCGAAATGACCGTCGTGATGGAGGGCAGGCTCGGGGCTTCCTTCAGCGAGCGGGCGTACATCCGGCCAAATTCGGTGGCGTGGGCCAATGCGGGTTGAGTCATGCCTTAACTATTTCATCCGGCACTGACAATTTACGCAGCGCGCCCATGACATGTGGGTTTTTAGAAGGGTGGTGGTTCGGGTTCGCGGCGGTAGGTGCGCCCGGTCGGGGTGGTGTATTCGAAGGTGCCGGGGCTGGGTTGGGTGACGGTCCAGCCGGTGTCGGGGTCGTCTTTGAGGTGGTGCCAGTATGAGGTGGTGCCAGTATGTTGAGAAGGCGCCTAA
>JBBRKU010000580.1:0-2063 GCA_038231735.1 Actinomycetales bacterium
CAGCGCCATCGGCAAACAACTGACGCTGAAGGGATTCCTGGTCGGTTCCTATCGGCACCTGGCGCCGGAGTTTTCCGCCCGGATGGCCCAATGGCTCCAGGCCGGAGAAATCCGCTTCGATGAAACGGTGGTTCACGGTCTCGAGAATGCCCCGCAGGCCTTCATCGACATGCTCCGCGGTGCCAACACCGGAAAAATGGTCGTGGCCCTCGCCTGAGCGGGCTACCGGTTGGTAACAGGTTTCCAACAATGCGCCCCGGGGCGTGCGCATGGCTACCGTTGGGGGTCCGGTGCCGTTAGGGTAATGTCATCATCGCGCCCATGCGCGCCACGTATACCAGTGAAAGAAGAATTCCAGTTAGTGGTGTTTCGCACCATGACAAACGGACGCTCATTGACACTCTAGCCGTGGGGCACACATCTTTTCTGGAGGAACATTGAAGGTTTCAACGCCTAAGGATTCAACGCCGAATTCAACGCCGAGGAATTCACTGCGGAGCGCCGTGAAGCGCGGCGCCACCGTCGGGACCATTACCCTGGGGGCAACCGCGCTGCTGCTGACCGGCTGTGGTGCGGCGCCGTCGTCGTCCGGCAATTCCAGCAGCGGGGCCGCGGCCAGCAACTACCTTGGCTGCATGGTTTCCGACTCCGGCGGCTTCGACGACAAGTCGTTCAACCAGTCGGGCTATGAGGGGCTGCAGAAGGCCGTGAAGGACCTGGGCATCCAGGAGAAGCACGTCCAGTCCAAGGCGGACACGGACTACGATCCCAACCTGCGCTCCATGGTCCAGGCAGGCTGCAAGCTCACGGTCACGGTCGGCTTCCTGCTCGGCGACGCCACCAAGTCCATCGCGACGGCGAACCCGAACAGCCACTTCGCCATCATTGACTACAACGACCCGACCTTCCCGAAGAACGTCAAGCCGATTGTCTACGACACGGCCCAGGCCGCCTTCCTGGCCGGCTACCTCGCCGCGGGCACCAGCAAGACCGGCAAGGTTGCCACCTTCGGCGGGATCAACATTCCGACCGTCACCATCTTCATGGACGGTTTTGCCGACGGGGTGAAGTACTACAACCAGAAGAAGGGCAAGAACGTCCAGCTGCTGGGTTGGGACAAGGACAAGCAGGACGGCACCTTTGTTGGCGACTTCAAGCAGGTGGACAAGGGCAAGGTCCTGACCCAGGGCTTCCTGGACCAGGGCGCGGACGTTGTGCTGCCCGTCGCCGGTCCGGTCGGCTCGGGAGCCGGCAGTGCCATCATGGAGGCGAAGGCCAAGGGAACCGACGCCAAGCTGATCTGGGTTGACTCCGACGGTTACCTGACGGCTCCGGACTACAAGTCCGTGATTCTGTCCTCCGTGCAAAAGACCATGGCCAACGCTGTGGAGACGGTCCTCAAGGATGACAAGGACGGCATGTTCGATGCCACGCCGTACGTCGGCACCCTTGCCAATGGCGGCGTCGCGCTGGCTCCGTTCCACGATCTGGATTCGGCCGTTCCGGCCGATCTGAAGAGTGAGCTGGACCAGCTGAAGAAGGACATCATCTCCGGCACCGTCAAGGTCGAGTCGAAGTCGAGCCCGACGAAGTAGTCAGGCAAACCGGGCGCGCTGCCTTCCGCCGTTACCGCGGCCGGAGGGCGGCGCGCTGCATTTGGAGATTCATCCATTGAGAGATTGGTTAGGGTTTTGAAACTCGAACTGAAGGGGATCACGAAGCGATTCGGATCCCTGGTGGCCAATGACCACATAGACCTGGTGGTGGAGCCGGGTCAGGTCCACTGCCTGCTGGGCGAGAACGGCGCGGGGAAATCCACCCTGATGAACGTCCTCTACGGTCTGTACGACCCCAGCGAGGGGGAGATCCTGGTGGACGGCCGGCCCGTCGTCTTTAAGGGTCCCGGTGACGCCATGGCCGCAGGAATCGGCATGGTCCACCAGCATTTCATGCTGATCCCGGTCTTTACCGTGGCCGAAAACGTCGCGCTGGGCAATGAAGCCACCAAGGCCGGCGGCCTGCTGAATCTGGATGCGACGCGCCGGAAGATCCGGGCCATCTCC
>JBBRKU010000581.1:0-2054 GCA_038231735.1 Actinomycetales bacterium
GCTGGCGCCCACATCACCAAACCAGCGCCGCTGCGCGGACACCCCCCGCCCCGGCGCTCCCGGCACGGCCCCCGCCACGGCCCCCGCCCCACTCGTGCGGGTTAGCATAGCCCCATGAGCATCAGCGGGGCAGCGCGCGCCACCGGCGCGGACGTCATTGTGGTCGGCGCGGGGCTGGCCGGGCTGGTGGCGGCCGCGGAGGCCTACAACGCGGGCCGGAGCGTGCTGATCCTTGATCAGGAACCGGAAACATCCCTCGGCGGCCAGGCGCATTGGTCTTTTGGCGGACTGTTCCTGGTCGGCTCGCCCGAGCAGCGCCATCTGGGCGTCAGGGACAGCGCCGAGCTGGCGCGCTCCGACTGGATGGGTTCGGCCGCGTTTGACCGTCCCGAGGACTATTGGCCGCGCGAGTGGGCCAAGGCCTATGTGGACTTTGCCGCCGGTGAGAAGAGGTCCTGGCTACACTCCCTGGGCGTGCGCTTCTTCCCGCTGGTCCAGTGGGCCGAGCGCGGCGGCTACGACGCCCAGAGCCACGGCAACTCCGTCCCCCGCTTCCACGTCACCTGGGGAACCGGCCCCGGAATCCTGGCACCATTTATCGCCAAGCTGCAGGAAGGGGTCGACGGCGGTCGGGTGCGGTATGCGTTCCGGCACCGTGCCACCGCCCTGACCATGACCTCCGGCGCCGTCACGGGAGTCTCCGGGGAGATCCTGGAGTCCTCGGCGGTGGCACGCGGTGTGACCAGTTCACGCACGGTGGCCGGCGACTTCAGTTTCAGCGCACAGTCGGTGCTGGTGACCAGCGGAGGAATTGGCGGCAACCATGAGCTGGTGCGCCGCCAATGGCCCGGCGGTGCCGCACCGGAGTACATGATTTCCGGAGTGCCCGCGTCCGTGGACGGCCAATTCCAGCAGGCAGCGGTCCGCGCCGGGGCATCCCTGATCAATTCGGACCGGATGTGGCATTACCCGGAAGGCATCCATAATGACGATCCGGTCTGGCCACAGCACGGCATCCGGATCCTCTCCGGCCCCTCGCCGCTGTGGCTCGACGCCACCGGACGTCGGCTTCCGGTGCCCCTCTTCCCCGGCTTCGATTCCCTTGGCGCCCTGCGGCATATTGTCGCAACCGGCTACACACACTCTTGGTTTGTGCTCAACAAGACGATCATAGGCAAGGAATTCGCGCTCTCCGGGTCGGAGCAGAATCCGGACCTGACCGGAAAGGACGTCGGGCTGCTCGCCAAGAGGCTGCTCCCCGGTTCATTGGGCCCGGTGCAGAGATTCCTGGACCGGGGCGTGGACTTCCTGCAGGCCCGCACTGCGCAGGAACTGGCAGCCAAAATGAACCATCTGGTGGGAGAGGACCTGATCGATGGCCGGGCCCTCCATGAGCTCATCGCAGCACGGGACCTGCAAGTCACCAGCGGGCTGGGCAAGGACAGCCAGCTCAACGCCATCCGGGAAGCCCGGCGGTTCAGCACGGACAAACTGATGAGGGTGGTTCCGCCACACCGACTGCTGGAACCGGAGCACGGCCCGCTGATCGCCGTCCGGCTCTCCGTCCTGACGCGGAAAAGTCTGGGCGGGATCGAAACGGATCTGTCCTCCCGCGTGCTCCGTCCGGGAGGTACACCCATCCCCGGCCTCTACGCCGCGGGCGAGGCCGCCGGTTTTGGCGGCGGCGGCATCCATGGCTACCGTTCGCTGGAAGGAACCTTCCTGGGCGGTTGCCTGTTCTCGGGGCGGATTGCCGGCCGGTCGGCAGCCGCAGGGGCGCGCTGACGGATGGCCGGCGAGCTGCGCTGGGAACCCGATGTGCTGGGCGACGGGTTTGAATCGGCGGTGCTGGAGACGGTGCATCCGGACGGAGCACACCGCATTGCTACGCTCATCCGCTACCTGCCGGAACCGCGCGTGCCTGGCGGTTCCGGGGGTGCCGGGCAGGACAGAGCCGCTCACCGGCAGGCGGTGCTCTTCCTGCATGGCTGGAGCGACTACTTCTTCAACCCCGAACTGGCGAGGTTCTGGAGCGACCTTGGCATCGCCTTCTA
>JBBRKU010000582.1:0-2053 GCA_038231735.1 Actinomycetales bacterium
AGATCCGCACCATGACCCGCCGCTCCTATGGATTCCACACACCCGAAGCCGCCCTCGCGCTGATAATGCTCGCCTGCGGCCCCGTCGAGATCAAACTCCCATACCAGAAATAACCGAACCCACATTCACGTCAGGAGAGCCTCATTTAGATAATCCCCTAGATAGTCAAGAAGGTAATGCGCCATGTGACAGAAACGTGCCTGGTGATGGTACAGATTTGATTGCCAGCGGACGTTTCTTGTTCGGAGCAAGATCAATGTAACAGCTGGATGCGGTCCGTGCAAACACGGCCTTGAAGATGTTTCCTTGGGAAACTTCCACCTGTCGGAAAGCGTAAGACACGCCGGTTGAATGACGTTACTTCATGGTTTTTCATGCTGTATATTGCCTGGCACAACTACATGTGAGAGCGAAATCTCTGGGTTTCCGGGCGTTTTTGGCCGCGTTTTGTTGCGGCTTTCTTCTTCGGGCTCAGGCCGTATTTCTTCTGCCTTCGGCGAGTCGCTCCCGGCGTGTCGCCTAGCGGGCCGCCACGAATTCCTCGGTGCGGAGCCCCACGTCGAGCAGCTGCTCGACCGCTGCGATGGTGCGCTCGGCAGCCCTTCCGTCCCCGTAGGGGTTGATCACGGTGGACATGGAGCGGTAACGCTGCCGGTCGCGCAGCAGGCTGGAGACCTCGGCAACGATCCGCTCCTCCTGGGTCCCGACCAGTACCACGGCGCCGGCATCGACGGCCTCCGGGCGCTCGGTGTTGTCCCGCATCACCAGGACGGGCTTGCCCAGGCTGGGAGCCTCTTCCTGGATGCCGCCGGAATCCGTAAGGACAAGATGGGCCAGGTCCAGCAGCCGGGTGAATTCGCCGTAGGCCAGTGGCTCGGTGACCAGTACATTGGGAAGCCCCTCCAGGGCGGGCAACACGGCCTCGCGGACCACCGGGTTCTTATGCACGGGCAGGATGATGGTGAGCTCCGGCTCGGCGGCGGCAATGCGGGCCAGGGCCCGGGCGATGCCGCGCATGGCCTCGCCCTGGTTTTCACGCCGGTGGGTGGTGACCAGCAGGACGGTGGGGGAGCCGGCGGCCAGTTCCTCCAGCCGCGGGTCAGAGAAGGCGATCTGTTTCCCCACCGTGGCCAGCAGGGTGTCGATCACGGTGTTGCCGGTCACCACAATGTCCTCTGCACGGATGCCCTCCGCCAGCAGGTTTGCCTTGCTGGCAACCGTGGGGGCCAGGTGGAGGCTGGCAATCTGGCTGGTGATTTTCCGGTTCGCTTCCTCCGGGAACGGGGACAGCAGGTTTCCGCTGCGCAGTCCGGCTTCAAGATGGACCACCGGAATGCCATGGTAGAAGGCTGCGATGGCTGCCGCCGTCGACGTCGTGGTATCGCCCTGGACGATGACGGCGTCTGGCTTGTCCCGGCTGAAGAGCCGGTCAAGGCCATCCATGGTCCGGGTCATGATGCCGGTAAGCGACTGACGGTCCTGGATGATGTTGAGATCGTGGTCCGGGACGATGTTGAACAGCTCGTTGACCTGGTCCAGCATTTCCCGGTGCTGTCCGGTGACCGTCACGACGCAGTCCAGGGTCAGGGACTTCTTCAGCGCAGCCACCACGGGGGCCATTTTGATGGCTTCCGGACGTGTGCCATAGATGGCCATGACTCTAGGCACGTTCGTCCCCCAACGTTGATGGTTGCTGTTTCTTTCTGTAGCATACGGCACGCCGGACCGCCCGCCGCCGCCGGCAGCTGCGGGGCTGCGCCTCGGGGCCTCGGTAGGATTCTTTGAAGACGGCCGCGACTCTGCGGCCTGAGCGGGAGTGGAAAATCAGCATGACAGTTCTTGTAACCGGTGGGGCCGGCTATATCGGTGCGCACGTCGTGAGGCTCCTGAGGCTGGAAGGCCGCCGCGTCGTCGTCGTCGATAATCTCTCCACCGGCAGCCCGGAGCGGGTAGGCGACGCTGAACTCGTCCAGCTCGACCTCAGCGACGCCGGCGCGGAAGACGCCCTGGCGCGCCTGATGGCGGACCGGGACGTCCAGGCGGTGATCCACCT
>JBBRKU010000583.1:0-2043 GCA_038231735.1 Actinomycetales bacterium
ATCCCTATGGTGGAGGGGATGTCCACCCCGGAAGCACTCGCGGCCATGGAACAAGCCCCGCCGCCCGAAGCAGATTCCCGCTCGGTCCGGATGCCGCGGGCGCAGCGGACGGGGGTGAACGTCCCGGCGCGAGCGCGGGCGCACGCCGCAGGGCCGCCGTCGGCGCCAGGGAGATTCTGCTTGGCGCCGGCCTGGTGATTGCCGCGGCCCTCTTGCTGGCCCAGCAATCAGGCGTCAATCTCCCGCTCGGAACCCTCATTCCGCTCGGCGTCATCGCTGCCGGGGCCGTCCTCGCCTGGATGCAGCTGGATGAAACCCGGCGGGCGGGGCTGATGAACGCGGCCCGGGGGGACAAACCGTTCGGTGTCCTGCGGCTGGTCGCCGGACTGGTGCTCGTCGTCGCCGGGGTGCTGATTGTCGTCGCCGGTGGAGGCTCCTGGGATCTGATCTGGCCGTCCATCCTGGCATCGCTGGCGGTTCTTGCGGGCGTCGCGCTGGTGCTTGCACCGTGGGGGCTGAAATTCTGGCGTGACCTGCAGGCGGAGCGCGCCGGGCGCATTCGCGAAACCGAACGGGCAGAGATCGCCGCCCATCTGCATGACTCGGTGCTGCAGACCTTGGCCCTGATCCAGAAGCGCGCCGGATCCCAGTCCGATGTGCTGCGGCTGGCGAGGGCGCAGGAACGTGAATTGCGGGAGTGGATCTACCAGGACGCGACCCGCAACCCGGACAATCTGGTGGCCACCATCAAGAGTATTGCGGCCGAGCTGGAGGACACCTACGGATACCCGGTGGACGTGGTTGCCGTCGGGGATGCCCTGATGACGGAGCGCGGCCAAGCGCTGGTCCAAGCCTCCCGGGAGGCCATGCTCAACGCGGTCCGCCACGCCGGAACGGCGGTATCTGTCTACGTTGAGGCGACGCCGGACAAGACGGACATCTTCATCAAGGACCGGGGACCGGGCTTTGACCCGGCCGCCATCGCCTCGGACCGGCTGGGAGTGCGCGCATCCGTCATCGGCCGCATGCAGCGCCACGGAGGGACCGCCGTCATTCTCAGTGATGTGGACGGTACCGAGGTGCGGTTGAGCCTTCCGGCGGAGAAAATGGCCGGTGACAGGATGGAGTCAGGACGAAGGGCCGGGGCGGACGAGGGAAACTGAAACAGATGGATGAGCGACAGGGGTGCTGGACATGATTGAGCCTGCGCAGCGGGTGCGCATTGTGGTGGTGGATGACCATGCCATCTTCCGGTCCGGCCTCAAGGCGGACCTGGACCACCGCATAGAGGTGGTGGGAGAGGCCGCCACCGTCGAGGAAGCCATTGTGGCCATCACGGCTACCGTGCCGGAGGTGGTGCTGCTCGACGTGCACCTGCCCGGTGGCAGAGGAGGCGGCGGGCGGGACGTCATCGCGGGCTGCTCGGCGCTGCCGGGCAGCACCCGGTTCCTGGCCCTGAGCGTTTCCGATGCGGCCGAAGACGTGGTGTCCGTAATCCGGGCGGGGGCTCGGGGATACGTCACCAAGACCATTTCCGGGGCGGAAATTTCCGATGCCGTCTGCCGGGTGGCGGGCGGGGACGCGGTCTTTTCGCCACGCCTGGCCGGGTTTGTGCTGGATGCCTTCGGAACAGCCGAGGTCGCGGTCGATGATGAGCTGGACCGCCTCAGTGCCCGGGAGCTTGAAGTGATGCGGCTGATCGCCCGCGGTTACAGCTACAAGGAAGTAGCGAAGGGGCTATTCATCTCGATCAAGACGGTGGAAACCCACGTCTCAGCCGTGCTGCGTAAGCTCCAGCTCTCCTCCCGCCATGAACTCACCCGATGGGCCGCCGACCGTCGCCTCCTGTAGCGGCTGTTGCGGCCCCCTGAAGCTAGTCGACGGCCTGGTGCTGTCCGGCTGGCTTTTGCACTCCCCAACGGATGCTGGGACTGCTGATGCATCTGGGGCCGATGCGCAACTTTTTGCGCCCCCAGTCCGTGCCATCCGTTCCGGAATGAAAATCTGGGCAAGCAATTGCTGGCCAATCGGTAGTCAAACAGC
>JBBRKU010000584.1:0-2041 GCA_038231735.1 Actinomycetales bacterium
ATGTGCGTATGCCCACACACCACAGTCCGTACCTGCTCAGGCAATTCATCGAATACTTCCGCCCACCGCAAAACCGTCAACGTCGACGGTCACAGACGGCTCCAAGGCTGCGAGCATGGCCACATGATCGGCGGTGAGTTGCGCCGCCCCCCATGGTGTCACCTCATCGGGAATCTCGATGGATTCTCCACGGGCCAGGGCCACCAGCTCGCGGTCGGCGTTGCCACGGACCAGAAGAACCCTTTCGCCGAGGGAGGCAAGCCGATCCAACACCTGGGTCGGCTGAGGCCCTGAGGCATGGTCACCTGCCACGAGAACAAGTTCAGCACGGGCCACCGCCGGCTCGGCCAGCACAGCCTCAAGAACCGGCAACACGCCGTGGATATCAGACAGGACCGCAACACTTCGTACCATTCGCCGAGTATGACCGCTTAGTAGCTGCGCCGACAAGGGCACTAGCGGTTTCCCCTGGCTGGTAAAGATGGGACTGGTGTTACACAGAAGTACTGCTGTAGCCTCAGTATCCTGCTCTTTCCCGGATTCAGAAGCTAGGAGATCGTGTGCGACGCTTGGGCCGGTCAGTTGGACTTATTGTCGCCTTATTGTCCCTGCTCCTGACGGGAGTCACGACCGCAACGGCCGCGGCTCCGTCCAACCAGGATGCCTACATCAAAGCGGTCCTTCAGCTCACCAATCAGTACCGCGCAGCCAACGGTCTGGCGCCCGTGGTCTGGAACCCGACCATCGCCGCGGTCTCCCAGGCGTGGGCCGGGACGGTCAACTCGCGGATCAATGACGGCAGCTATGACCTGAGCACCATCCACCGCTCCGATGGCGGAACATCGCTTCTCCCCGCGAACTCCGACTGGAGCGCGGAAATCATTGCGATCAATTTCAATGCACAGCAAGTGGTCGACTGGTGGATGAATTCGCCGGCCCACCGGGCCGCGATGCTGGATCCGAGGGCAACTGATGTTGGCATCGGTTACGTCCAGACCACGAAAGCCGGCTGGTCGGGATTGAACGTCGTGGTGGAGAATCTCGCCGGTTACGCGTCCACCCGAGCAACGCTGCCCCCGGTAGCGGCGGTCAAAGCCGGTGACGTCGCAGTCGTCGATCCTAACGGCAGCCTCTACATTTATGGTTCCACCCACGGCGGGGACTTATGGCAACGCCAGTTCCTCTCAGCGGGTTGGTCCACCGCTGCGCAGATCGACGTCGTCGACTGGAATTCGGACGGCATCCAGGACATTCTGACCGTGTGGAAATCCGGCCAGGTGACCGTGAGCTATGGCCGGGCCAACGGTGAGATGGGTCCGAATCAGATAGTTGGCAGCAGCGACTGGGCCGGCTACGACGTGACCGTGACCAAGTGGAGCCAGAACGATGCCTATCCCTCCCTCCTGGCCATGAACAGGGCGACGGGGGGCCTCTACTATTACCGGAACACAACGGGCCTCGCCCTCGGATCCAGAGTCCAGATCGGTGCCGGATGGCAAGGGCTCAAGACTGTTTCCCTGGACTATGACGGGGACGGAAAGATGGACGTCCTCGCCCAAACGCCACAAGGTCTGCTCAAGCTGTACCGCAGCAACGGATCCGGACAGTTCGTGTCGGAGGCGCGGGCAACCGTCGGATCCGGCTGGAACACGATGGACCACATTTCCGCCATCACCAACCACCTGGGGGACGGAAAGAGCGGCATCCTGGCCAGGGACACCTCCGGAAACCTCCAGTACTATCCGATTTCGTTTGGTTCGTTCGGGCCCCGGCTCACCATAGGCCGCGGTGGCTGGAGCCCGCTCATGATCGGCAGCTAGCTTTAAGGCTTGCCATGAAACCAGGCAGGAGGCCGCGCCCCTCCGGGGCGCGGCCTCCTGCCTGCGGGATCTGTTGACGGGATCTGTTTAAGGGATGGCTGTCATCGCGTTCCAGCCCCAGCCGGCCTGGGTGCGGGGGAGCCAGCCGCCGTTGCCGTCGCCGGGGTAGAGCCAGAGCACGCCGCCTCCGTCGCGGGCCAGCACGTCGGCGTTGCCGTCGC
>JBBRKU010000585.1:0-2037 GCA_038231735.1 Actinomycetales bacterium
AGGACCAGCGGCCCGTCATGGCCGCGCAGATCGTCATCCGGGTCCGCTGCCAGAGTGGTTTCCATCCGGTTGAAATACGGCAGGCAATGTGCAAAATTCCAGGTTTCCATGCCCGCATCTGCCCCCCAGCGCTCATAATCCAGAGGATTGCCGCGCTGGAAGATCATCCCATTGATGGAGCTGGAGCCGCCCAAGACCTTGCCCCGGGCGTGGGCGACCCGCCGGCCGCCCATATGGGGCTCGGGGTCCGACTGGTAACGCCAGTCGTAGAACCGGTTTCCGCTGGGGAACGTCAGCGCCGCCGGCATCTGGATAAACAAATCCCAGGGATAGTCGCTGCGACCGGCCTCAAGGACCAGCACGGTGCGTGTGCCGTCGGCGCTGAGCCGGTCGGCCAGCACCGATCCGGCGCTGCCCCCACCCACAATCACATAGTCGTAGACGTTTTCCGTCATGGTGCAATTCTCCTAGCGATTTGACGATTTGGCATCAGCGGTTGGGTGGGCGTCATCCGCGGAGCCGTTCCATACCGGGATCCACCAGCGGCTCCGCCGTCACCGTGGCCGGGATCCGCCTGCCGAAGTACTCAATGTCCACGGCGTCCCCCACCGCGGTTTCCGCCGGCAACCAGGCGTAGGCTATCGGCTTGCCGACGGTGTAGCCGTAGGCCGCGCTCGTCACGTATCCGGCCGGTACTCCCTGGATGTAGACCGGTTCCTTGCCCAGCACAACGGACGCGCCGTCGTCGATGGTCAGGCAGCGTAGTTCCCGAGCCGGCGGTTGTTCCTTCCTGCGGGCCAGGGCGGCCGAGCCGACAAAATCGACGGCCTTGCCGGCGCCGTCCTCACCGGTTTTGGCCTTGCTCACGGAGAAACCCAGGCCCGCCTGGTAGGGATCGTGCTCCGGCGTGACGTCTGTGCCCCAGAGCCGGTAGCCCTTTTCTAGCCGCAGGCTGTTGAAGGCGCCCCGCCCGGCGGCGATGATCCCGTGCTCCTGCCCCGCTTCGAAGAGCAGGTCCCAGAGCCGGAGCCCGTTCTCCGCCGTCGTATACAGCTCCCAGCCCAGCTCGCCGACGTAGGATAGCCGCATCGCGGTCACCGGGACGCCGCCGACCCGCACCGGCTTGGTGCGGAAATAGCGCAGTGCATCGTTGCTGAAATCGTCCGTGCTGACCTTGGCCATCACCTCGCGTGCGAGCGGTCCCCAGAGGCCTATACAGCAGGTGGAGCCCGTGATATCGCGGATCTGGACCCACTCATTGACATCGGCTGCTGTCTGCTTCCGGGCCTCCATGGTGAAGTAGTCGAAGTCGATGTTGCCGTTCACGCCGATCTGGAAGGTCTCCTCATCCAGCCTGGCAATGGTGATGTCGCTGCGGACGCCGCCGTCGTCGTTGAGCAGCAGGCAGTAAGTCACCGCTCCCGGTTTCTTGCTGATCTGGCCTGTACTGAGCCGTTGCAGCAGCTCCAGGGCGCCGGGGCCGGAGACCTCCAGCCGCTTGAGCGGCGTCATGTCATAAAGGGCGACGGCCGTGCGCGTCTTCCACGCCTCGGCTGCGGAAATGGGCGAGGAGAACTGCGCGGCCCACGGCTCGCGCTCCGGCGGCTGCCACTGCGCCGGTAGCTCGCTGAGCAGTCCGGCGTTGGCCTCGAACCAGTGCGGACGCTCCCAGCCGGCGGATTCGAGGAAGAACGCTCCCAGTTCCTTCTGCCGGACGTTGAACGGGCTCACCCTCAGCTCCCGTGGCGAGCGCCGGGGCTGCAGCGGGTGCAGTATGTCGTAGATCTCCACGAAGTTCTGTTGCGAGGTTTCACTCACGTAGCTTTCGGCGGTCTGCACCTGCTCGAAGCGCGAAACCTCGCACTCGTGCAGGGGCGTCCGGGACTGGCCTTCGGTGAGCAGTTCTGCCACGGCCCGGGCAACGCCCGCCGAATGGGTGACCCAGACCGCCTCGGCTACGTAAAAGCCCTCCACCTCGGGGGATTCGCCCACCAGCGGGCCGCCGTCAGGGGTGAAGGAGAAGATGCCGTTGAAGCC
>JBBRKU010000586.1:0-2019 GCA_038231735.1 Actinomycetales bacterium
CTAGACCTTGAGGGTTTCCGAAATACCACTCTCATGGAACTTATTTGACGGGGTCGCCTCTGTTCTACTGCTGATTTTGAATTTGCCCTTTCCTCTGGCGTCTCGATCAGCTGAAAGCAGGGATCTCAGCGCTCGCGCATCTGTCGGTAGGGTTGGATCTATGACTCTTAGCCCGACGCACCCCCTGATGGACGGCCGGACCGCCGATTCGCCGCTGATCACCGCCTACCGCGGGGGAAAGCCGTCCCGCCGGCCGGTGTGGTTCATGCGCCAGGCCGGCCGGTCGCTGCCGGAATACCGCCGGGTGCGCCAGGGTACGGAGATGTTGGAGTCGTGCCTGACGCCGGAACTGGCGGCCGAAATCACGCTGCAGCCGGTCCGCCGGCATGACGTGGACGCCGGGATCTTCTTCTCCGACATTGTCATTCCGCTCAAACTGGCCGGCGTCGGGGTGGACATTGTGCCCGGAGTAGGCCCGGTGCTGGAGCAGCCCATCCGCACCGCCGCCGATGTAGCCGCACTGCCCGTGCTCACCGAAGGGGCCCTGGAACCGATCAGGGAAGCCATCCGGCTTACTGTCGCGGAGCTCGGAGCCACGCCGCTGATCGGCTTTGCCGGCGCGCCGTTCACACTGGCCGCCTACATGGTGGAGGGCAAGCCTTCCCGTGACCATCTGGGACCGCGCACCATGATGCATGCGGACCCCGAGGCTTGGCTGGCGCTGGCGAACTGGGCGGCGGACGCGTCCGGGATGTTCCTGCGCGCCCAGCTGGAAGCCGGCGCCAGCGCTGCCCAGCTCTTCGATTCCTGGGCCGGCTCACTCGGTCTCAATGACTACGTCAGGCACGTGGCGCCCGCCTCCGCCCGGGCGCTGGACCACGTCCGCGGGCTCGGTGCACCGCTGATCCATTTCGGCACCGGTACCTCCGAGCTGTTGGTTGCCATGCGGGACGTGGGCGTGGATGTGGTGGGTGTGGACTACCGGCTGCCGCTGGACGAGGCGAACCGCCGGCTGGGCGGGACGGTGCCGCTGCAGGGCAACATCGACCCGGCGCTGCTGTCCGCGCCATGGAACGTGCTGGAAGAACACGTCCGCCAGGTGATTGCCGCCGGTGCCGCCGCGCCCGGACACGTCGTGAACCTGGGCCACGGGGTGCCTCCGGAGACGGATCCGGAGGTGCTGACCCGCGTGGTTGAGTTGATCCATTCGATTGAACCCTGATTCGGCCAGCAAGCAGCACGCAGCAAGCCGGAGGATCGGGAATGTGGTCCGGAACAAGGTGACGGGAAACGAAATGTCTGAAAACCCTGGAGACAAGGCCCGAGGAAACAAGCCCGCCGGGAACAGGGCGCCCGGAAACAAGGCGCCGGGAAACAAGGCGCCGGGAAACAGGGCGCCGGGAAGTAAGCTCCCCGAGATCAAGATGCCGGAAATCAGAATGCCGCATTTTCCGCACCTGCCGCACCGCCCGTCCGCCCCGGCCCGCAAGCCGACCGTGGTCGGGGATGTCCCGCTCCGGCACGCCGTCGTCGTCGGCGGCGGAATCTCCGGCCTCGTGGCCGCACGCGATCTGGCCACCGCTGGATACGGTGTGACGGTGCTGGAGGCGGCGCCGGTCTTCGGTGGCTGCGTTGGCTCGCACGAGGTCGCCGGACTGCTGCTGGACAGCGGAGCCGAATCTTTTGCGACGCGTTCGACGGCGGTCGCGGACCTCGCCGCGGAGCTGGGTCTGGCGGATCAAATCGCGGTACCGGATCCGTCGGGTGCCTGGGTCCAGTTGCCGGGTGGCCCGGTTCCGCTGCCCAAAACGGGCGTGCTGGGCATTCCGGCTGACCCCTGGGCACCCGAGGTCCGTGCCGCGCTTGGCTTCGCCGGCGCGTTGCGGGCCAGTATGGATGCCCGGTTGCCCGCCTCCGTGGGGACCAAGGACAAAGTCATCAGCGTGGCCGATCTGGTGCTCGCCCGGATGGGCCGCACCGTACTGGAACGGCTGGTGGCTCCCGTCGTGGGCGGCGTGC
>JBBRKU010000587.1:0-2009 GCA_038231735.1 Actinomycetales bacterium
GAGCCGCTGACCAGCCGGGTGGGCGTCCGCAGTTCCGGCCAGGTCCGCTGCTGCTGGTCCTGGGCCAGCTCGGCGGTGCGCTTGAGGCCGTTCAGCACACCGAGCATGGCGAATTCCGCCAGCGGAAGGGCGTGCACGCCGGCGGACGTGGTGATGGTGAGCCGCTGCAGCCGGGCCGTGGGCACACCGGATGCCTTAACGGCGCCGCCTGCTCCGGCCGCCATGGCCTGGATCCACCGCAGCCTGGTGCTCTCGGCCGCAATCCTGGCCAGCCCGGCCGGGTTCTCATTCGGGAAACCATAGAGGACATCGGCGGAGTTCAGCATCGTCCAGTAGCGTTCCTCCTGCTCGGGCGTGCGCCGGAAGGCCGGATCGCCGGAGTGGTCCGCCGGGAAGCGTTCCGGCGGCAGCAGGTCCGGTTCGTGCAGGACGGTTACGGACGGATCGACGGCGCGGATGTGCTCCACCTGCTCGGATTCCAGCGGAACGGCGATCGCAATGGTGAGTTCAGGGGCTGTCATGCTGTCCATCATACTGAATAGAGGTTAGGATACTGAACAAATGTGACACCGTCTCCGCTCCCGTGAGGTGAACTGCCCCGATGAGCAATACCAACACCGAGTCCGCCCAGGTCGGCAACGCCGGGGAATCCGGCCAGCTTCGGGCAGGCTTTGTCGGCCTGGGGCTGATGGGCCTGCCGATGGCAACGAATCTGCTCCACGCCGGCTGGGCGTGACGGTTTGGAATCGCTCCGGCCCCGGACTGGCGGACTTCGTGGCGCCTGGCGGCCCGAGCCGCCCACGCCGGGGACCGCCGTCGTCGTCATGAGAAGTGTCTCTCCGTGCTGGACGTCGTCGGGCCCCGCCTTGCGGCCAAGGTCTCTACGCCACCGGGCCGGCCAAATGCACGCACAAGGATCTTTTGTTCGTTCAGGACGCGGCCCGGCAGAGTGGCCCAGCCGTGCCTCTTGCCTCCGCGGCGCTTCAGATTTATGCGACCCTGAAGGAACAGGGACTGGGGGACCTGGACCTGGCGGCGGTGCGCCAGATCATCGCGAATCTCAGCGACGACGCCGGCGAAGCCGCACCATGACGGCACTACACAGAGGGAGCAGGATGAGCGGGCTTTTTGGGCTGGACGGGCGGATAGCCCTGGTAACGGGATCGAGCAGGGGAATCGGCAAGGGGCTGGCGCGCGGGCTGGCCGAGGCGGGCGCTACGGTAGTGCTCAACGGGCTCAACGAGGAAAGGCTGCGGGTCACCGAGGCCGAGCTGGCGGCGGACTTCCCGACTGGCCGGATCCTGGGACGGGCCTTTGACGTGACCGACGCGCAGTCCGCGGCCGACGGGATCCGCTGGATCGAGGACAACGCCGGGCCGTTGGACATCCTGGTCAACAACGCCGGAATCCAGCACCGGGTGCCGATGCTGGATCTTGACGTCAGGGACTGGGACCGGGTGCTGGCCGCGGACCTGACCAGCGCCTTCCTGGTGGGTCGCGAGGCGGCCCGGCGGATGATTGACCGCGGCCGCGGAAAGATCATCAACATCTGCTCGGTGCAGACCGACCTGGCCCGGCCCACCATCGCCCCCTATATTGCGGCCAAGGGCGGCTTGCGGAACCTGACCCGAGCCATGACCGCGGAATGGGCCGGGGAGGGGCTGCAGATCAACGGCATCGCCCCCGGCTATATCCACACCGAGATGACGCAGAACCTTGTGGATGACCAGGATTTCAATACGTGGATCCTCGGCCGAACCCCGGCGGCCCGCTGGGGCACCGTGCAGGATCTGATCGGGCCGGTTGTGTGGCTGGCGTCGGAGGCCTCGAACTTTGTGAACGGACAGACAATTTTCGTCGACGGTGGCATGACGGTGGTGGTGTGAGGATGGCACAGCAGAAGGGTGGGGGAGCGGGAATCCCCGGACAAGCGGCCGCGGTGGTGGCCCACGCCGCGGGCGACCTGCGGATCGAGGAGGTCCGGCTCGCGGAGCCGGGCCCGGATGAAA
>JBBRKU010000588.1:0-2008 GCA_038231735.1 Actinomycetales bacterium
ACGGCCTTCTGCATGATGCGCGGCGAAATGAAGTACGCCTCGAATTGCAGGTAGGCGAAGTACAGCACGGCATAACCCAGTCCAGCCTGCCAGCCCGCGGTCAGGGCCACCAGGGAGACCGTGACCCCGGCGATCATTCCGCCGACCAGTGGGATGAAGGCCAGCAGCGCCACGACGAAGGCCAGCAGCACGCTGAACGGCACGCCAAGAATAGACATGATGACGAAGGCGTAGGTGGCGTTCAACACCGCGACGCAGACCTGGCCGATCACGTAGTTGCCCACCGAGCGGGTGATCTCCTCGCTCAGGATTTCAACCCGGGCCCGCCGCGACCTGGGGGCAAGCCGGTAGCCCCAGCGCTTCATGGCCGGCAGCGAGGCCAGGAAATACAGGCTCAGGACCAGGACAATGAGGGCGCCGAACAGCCCGTTGGCAATGGTGGAACCGATGCCCACCACGCCGCCGAAGATGCCGCCCACGGCCTGCGAATTCTGGAAGAACTTGGTAACTTCCTCGTTGATCCGGTCCCGGACGTGGTACTGGACGTCAACGCTTCGGAAGAAATCGGAGTTCAGGAAATCCGTGATCCATCCGGGGGCCTTGTCGATCAGCTGCGTGGTCTGGTCCACGATGGTCGGTATCAAGGTGGCGAAGAAAGCCGTTACGATGCCCACCAGCACCGCCAGGGCGATGATGATCCCGGCCGGGCGGGGGACCTTGCGTCCCTCCAGCCAGCGGACAACGGGGTCCAGCCCCAGCGCTATGAACAGGGCGGCCAGAATCCACAGGAGCAACTGTTCCGTGTTGGTCATGACGTAATAAAGGAAGAGAGCCAGCCCGATGCCGACGGCTCCCATGAAGCCTACATAAATGGGATGCTGCGCGGACATCTTCGGTCCGGGAACACCGAACTTGCCCGCTTCGGCTTCGGTCCCGGCGGCCTCCTCGGTCAGGGTTTCGGGGGGCATTTCGAACCGGAGCCGTGGCTGGGCGCCGGGGATAGGCCTGAGAACCCTGCCCAGTAATGTCCTGAAGAAACCGGGCCGCACCACAACGGCGACCCGGGCCGGTGCCTCATCGGGCAACTGGGCGTTGAGGTCATTTTCCTGGGACACGGTACGTTTGCTGCTTTCGCGTTGTGGGCCCGCGGCTGGGCGGGGTGGGCTGGAGGATGGTCTGGCCAAACGATATCAGCCGGCAATGGTGAGCAATGCCTCATTTGCCACCTGGGGTATAGCGCCGTGGTCCGGCCGATCCGCCAGCTGACGGTCAATAGGGGTTCAAACGGCGTTTTCCGCGGGCCGCCGTCCATGGCACCGCCGAGGCAGTTAGCCATGATCTGATAGAGGACGAAATGCCCTAAGAATAACAAAACGGTTACCCTTAACAGAGTTAAAGCATTGATTTTCAGCAGATGATGGGTATATTCGTGCGTTCAAAGATAGCAATTGCGCTGGCCGTCCTGGGCCTGCTGCTCCTGGCTCTGGGCATAGGCCAACGGACCGTGTGGCTTCCGCCGGAGACGGTGACGGCCTCCCTGCCCGCCAGCCAGCAGAGCGCTCCCATAACGGTCATTGGTTCCAGCGTCCGGACGCTGCGGGGTGGTCCGGTGACCGTCAACATCAAGTCCTCCGGCAAGATCGCGCTGGCGCAGGGAAGGTCCGACGACGTCGACGCCTGGGTGGGCAAGGCGGCCCACCTGACGGTGGATGGGGCGGACGCTGGTTTCAAGTCCCTGACCTCGAAGCACGCCGACGGCGAGGCGAAGGTGCCAAATCCGGCCGGTTCGGACCTGTGGGTGGGGGAGGAGTCCGGCAACGGACAACTCAGCTACCAGTGGCAGCCGCCGGCCGACGGCGACTGGTCCCTGCTGCTGGCCTCAGACGGCACGGCCCCGGCGCCGACGGATATTACCGTGACGGCTCCCAACGACAGCAGCACCCCCACCGCCGTGCCTCTGATGGTGCTTGGTGCCATTCTGCTGGTCATCGGCGTGCTGATGCTGATC
>JBBRKU010000589.1:0-2002 GCA_038231735.1 Actinomycetales bacterium
AGACCACCGGAATCACCTACGCCAGCGAGATCATCCGCCGCTTCGGCAATGCCTACGGAGCCAGGGTCGAGCAGTTTCCGGTGCCCGCCTTCTTCGACCAGGCCGAAACGAAGAAGCTGATGTGGGCCGAGCGCAGTGTGCGGCGCATCCTGGATCTGCAGGCCCGGATGACCATGGCCATCTTCGGCCTGGGCTCCATCGACGCCGATGTGCCCAGCCATGTCTACACCGGCGGATACCTGGACGAGACGGACCTGGACTCGCTCGCGGCTAACAACGTCGTCGGCGACGTGGCGACCGTGTTCTTCCGTGCCGACGGAACCGATGAGGGCATCGTGCTGAACCGGCGCTCCAGCGGACCGGACCTTTCCCTGCTGCGCGCGGTGAGGCGGCGCATCTGCGTCATCTCCGGCGCCTCCAAGATCAACGGCCTGCGAGGTGCCCTGGCGGCCGGCTTGGTCACCGACCTGATCCTGGACGAGGCCACCGCGCGACGGCTGGTCGATCCGGGCGACGGCGCCGGAGCTGACTTCATCACCTCGCTGCGGGCCGGCTACGCGGATCCGCGGCGCGACTCGGTAGAGTCGTAGCTATGCCACACGTCCCCGAGCTGACCTTGAACAACGGCGTGGCCATGGGCCAGTTGGGCTTTGGAGTCTACAAAGTCCCGGCCGGGGACTGTGCTGCACTGGTCACTGAAGCGCTGTGCGCCGGCTACCGCAGCATAGACACCGCGGCGCTGTACGACAATGAGGAGGGCGTCGGCGAGGCCGTGCGGCTGGCCATGGCCGACGACGACGGCGTGGCAGCGTCCGACGGACACCCGCTGGCCCGGGAGGACATTTTTGTCGCCACCAAGGTCTGGAACGACAGCCAGGGCTACGACAGCACGCTGGCCGCCTTCGACGAATCGCTGCGGAAGCTCGGTCTGGACTATGTGGACCTTTACCTGATCCACTGGCCCTGCCCGGAGCGGAACCTGTTCATCCAGACCTATCGGGCGCTGGAGCGGCTCTACCGTGACTGCCGGGTCCGTGCCATCGGCGTCTCCAATTTTGAACCCAAGCATCTGCGCCGCCTGCTGGACGCCACGGACGTCGTCCCGGCGGTCAACCAGGTGGAACTGCACCCGCTGCTGCAGCAGTACGAGCTGCGGGCGTTCAACCAGGAGCTAGGCATCCGGACGGAGGCATGGAGCCCGCTGGCCCGCGGCCAGCTGTTCCATGAGCAGGTGCTGGAAGGCATCGCGGCGGAGGCGGGCCGCAGCATTGCCCAGGTGGTGCTGCGCTGGCACCTGCAGCTGGGGAACATCGCCATCCCGAAGGCCAGTTCACCGGCGCGCATCCGCGAGAACCTGGATGTCTTCGACTTCCTCCTCGAGGACGCGGCGATGGCACAGATCGCGGCGCTGGACCGGGGACAGCGTTTCGGCTCGCACCCGGATACCGTTAACTAGCGCATGAAGTCAGGCGGATATCTCTTTTGATGAACATTTCGGTCAATCTCAGTGCCCGGGTCAGCCAGCACAGCCTGCTGGTCCGCGGCGTCCGCGTGCAGTATTGGGACTATGCCCCGGTGCAGCCCACGCCGCAGACCCGGACCATTTTGGTGGTGCACGGTTTCCGCGGCGACCACCACGGACTTGAACGCGTGGTGGAGGCGCTCCCCCAGATGCGCCTGATCATGCCGGATCTGCCCGGCTTCGGCCTCTCCGCACCGCTGACCGACGGCCCGCACGACCTGGAACGCTACGGACTGTTCGTTGCGGACATGCTTGAGGCGCTACAGCTGGGCCCCGACACCGTGCTGCTGGGCCACTCCTTCGGCTCCATCATCGCCGGTCACTTTGCCGCGGACAACCCGGGTCGGATCAGCGAGCTGATTCTGGTCAACCCCATTGGCGCCCCCGCCCTGGAGGGGCCCAAGGGTGTGCTCTCCAAGCTGGCCGAGTTCTACTATCTGGCCTCCGCGAAGCTGCCGGCCGCCGCCGGAAACGCCCTGC
>JBBRKU010000590.1:0-1999 GCA_038231735.1 Actinomycetales bacterium
ACACCAAAAACGGCGGGGCCTGGATGACTCCGCTGGTTGAACAGTCACGGCTGATGGCCCGGCGCGCCGTGGTCGTCAACAATCTCAACATCTCCAAACCCCCCGCCGGTGAGCCCACGCTGCTCAGCTACGACGAGGTGGTCACCTGCTTCCACGAGTTCGGCCATGCCCTGCACGGACTCTTATCCGACGTGATGTACCCGAGGTTCTCCGGCACCAACGTTCCGCGGGACTTCGTGGAGTACCCCTCCCAGGTCAATGAGATGTGGATTCTCTGGCCGGACATTGTCCGAAGCTACGCGCGCCACCACATCACCGGTGAGCCGCTTGGCGCCGAGGAGATCGGCAGGCTCCAGGCTGCCAAACTGTGGGGCGAAGGCTTTGCGACCACGGAATACCTGGGCGCTGCGCTGCTGGACCTCGCCTGGCACGAACTGGAACCCGGAACCGAGGTCCCCGATCCCCTGGCCTTCGAAGCCCAGGCACTGGCCAAGGCCGGTGTGGACCTGTTGCTGGTTCCGCCGCGCTACCGAACGGGCTATTTCAAGCACATCTTTGCCGGCGGATACTCCGCCGGCTACTACGCCTACATCTGGAGCGAGGTGCTGGATGCGGACACGGTGGAATGGTTCAAGTCCGACGGCGGCCTGACGCGGGCCAACGGCGACCACTTCCGTGACACGCTGCTTTCCCGCGGCAACAGCGTGGATCCGCTGCAGTCCTTCCGCAACTTCCGCGGCCGCGACGCCGACCTTGCCCCGCTGCTGGCCCGCCGTGGCCTGGGATGAGTGATTGAGCAGCTATCAATCAGGATAAAGCTGCAGGAGCTTTAAGGGCCGCATGGGACTTTAATGGTGGCAGGGACAGTTACTTTAACTGAGGCGGACGACATGAGCCTGACCATTTCGACAGCCAAGGTCAATATCACTCCGACATTGCAGACTGACCCCTATCTGGCTGGCTACGGCTGCGCCGTTTCGCCACGCTTGGCAACGACCAACAGGGCGCACGCACCGCTCTACATCCGCTGCGTCGTGATCTGGGATAACTCGGTGCCCAAGGTCATCGCCAGCTGCGACGTGCTGGCCTTTGGGCGCTCGATGCACCAGTCCATCCGGCAGCGCGTCATCGCCCTGAACGACGGATGGACGTCGGCGGACTTCATCCTGCAGGCGACGCACACCCACAACGGTCCCGTGCTGATAGAGAAGCTGGAGCCAACCATTACGTACGACCTCAGCGACCTGACAACGGTGACCAGTTATTCCTCATGGCTTGAGGACCAGGCAGTGGACGCCGTTGACGCCGCGCTGGCCGCACCGCAGACTCCGGTCACGCTCGACTACCAGGTTGCCGCTGAGACCTTCGCCTTCAACCGCGCCGGACTGGCCTACGCGGAGACAGCGGTACCCATCCTTACGGCCCGGGACGGCACTGGTGAACCGGTCGCCGTTGTTTTTAGCTACGGATGCCACCCCGTGAGCGCCGGCCTCCAGGACCGGTACGACGGCGACTGGCCGGCTGGTGCGTGTTCCTACATTGAGCAGGCACTGCCGGACTGCTTTGCGTTGTTCCTGCAGGGGCCCGCGGGAGACCAGGATCCGGCGGGCGACCACGGCTGGGCCCTTCGGGACAACCTTGCCAGCCAGCTGGGCCGGACGGTCATGGCAGCCATTGATTCTGTCGGGCGGAGCGTCACCGGCCCCATCGTGGGCAGCTACAGCGAGGTCAACCTTCCCCTCGATATCACCATCGACGCTGCCAACCTCACCGCCGTCCGGGCGGACTACGTAACCAGACTGGCCAACCCTGCCGGCCAGCCGGAATGGTACCAGCGCCATGCGCAAAAGATGATCGCCATCATCGACGCCAGTTCCATCGCCACCACTGTGCCCCTCCCGCTGCAGGTATGGAAAATGCAGGCGGATCCGCTCCTTCGCTGGGCGATGGTAGGCGGGGAGCTCACCAGCGGCTATGCGGCCTACTTCCGTGGCCGTTA
>JBBRKU010000591.1:0-1992 GCA_038231735.1 Actinomycetales bacterium
AGCGCCTTTGGAGCGTACGACGGCACCTTGAACTTTGTTTACCACAGCGAATTTCCCTTCGGCAGAACGTCCTGAGAGCAATACTCCGTGTGTATCACACCCCGCCGCGGCTTACCCAAACGAAGCCCCGTATGACCGTGGGGCGTCGCACAACTTTCGCGGACGCACAAAAAACCGCCCGCGCTGCCGGCGGGCAACACGGGCAACACGGGCGGCCGGGCGGCGGCCGTAATCAGGCGGCCAGCTTTGCCCTGACGTCATTGAGCGAAGGGTTCGTGCTGGCCGAGCCGTCCGGGAAGAGGACAGTGGGCACGGTCTGGTTGCCGCCGTTCAGCTTCTCCACCAGCTCGGCCGTACCGGGGACATCCTCAATGTTGATTTCCCGGTAGCCGATTCCCTGAGCATCCAGCTGCGTCTTCAGCCTGCGGCAATAGCCGCACCACGAGGTTGAAAACATGGTGATGGTGCCGGCTTCGGGGGTGTAATCCACGGGTGCTCCTTGTAATTGATCGCTGCCATATCGTATCTGATAACGTCGGCGCCCGGCGCAATTATTCCGGCGCTCAGCCGGCCCTCAGCTGCCGCTCAGCCGGCGAAGGAGGATGCTTCGATGAGGTCCGGTCCGTTGTTCCGGACGCTGTTCACCCGCGTCCCCACAACACGCGGAACGAGTCGTGGTTCAGGAATCGCCTCGAGAAGCCGCTGCACATCGGCGGTGCTGGTGGTGCCCGGATCCAGCCATTCGGCATAGAGATCAGGCGGAACGATCAGCGGTGTCCGGTCGTGGATATGGCCCAGGGCGTCCGCCGCACTCGTGGTGATGATGGTGCAGGTGCGCAGCCACCGGTCGGGATGACCGTCGGGCAACGTCGGATCGGGCCAGTATTCGTAGAGTCCGGCGAAGGCAAGAATTTCCTCGCTTTCGCCATGCAAATAGGTGGGTATCTTGCCGCCGGAGGTTTTCTGCCATTCAAAGTATCCGTCGGCAACCACCAGTGCCCGTCTCTTGGCGGCGGCCTGGCGGAAGGACGGTTTCTCCGTGACGGTCTCCATCCTGGCATTGATGAGGCGGGCACCCGACTTGGGGTCCTTTGACCATGACGGAACCAGGCCCCAACGCGCCGTAGCCAGCTCCCGGGGCGATGTGTTCCCGCCGGCGGACTTCCGCTCCATGATGAGGGGGACCTCGTCGGTCGGTGCGACGTTGTAGGACGGCTGGATGTCACCAGCGAAGGGCTCCGCGACGTCAAACGCCGCAACAAGGTCGCCGGTGCTCCGCGCCATCACATATCTGCCACACATGCCTCCATTATGGTGCAGCAGGGCTCTTCAGCGGCCGATGGGGGCGCCGTCTCCCAGAACTGACCACTTTTGGCCGACTGTGGCCGCATAAATCCGGCGTGTCGTCGGTTCTGCCGGCGGGTCGGATTGATAAGTGGTCAGTTTCGGTGATGGACCAAGGCCGCTTGCGGCCGATGGAGACCTCCGCCGGGGAGGGTCAGACCGTGACGGCGCCGCCGTCGTCGACGGACCACCCCGGGTTGTAGGCAATCTCCCAGCGGAAGCCGTCAGGATCCGCAAAGTAGCCCGTGTAGCCGCCCCAGGATTGGGCGCGGCCGGCGCCGACAACCGTGGCGCCCGCCGCGGCGGCCTCTGCCATCAACCGGTCCACGTCGGCGGGAGTGGCCACGTTGTGGCTGAGCGTGACCGCCGGGATGCCGGCCGCCAGGTCCACGCCGGCCTCGGATTGCATCTGCCCCCGGTCCCACAGGGACAGCATCAAGCCATGGTTGACCTGGATGAAGATGACCTCACCCGGGACCTCCATATGGACGGACCAGCCGAGGCCGTCCACGTAGAAGCGCCGGGAGGCGGCGGTGTCCCGGACGCCCAGGGAGATGAAATCGACGCGTGGTTCCATGCGCCGGAACCCTAGTCGTCCTCTTCCTCGTGGTACCAGCGCCGGAAATCCAGGGAGAGGTACAGGGCCAG